>DATCXY010000410.1:0-8962 GCA_036570585.1 Solimonas sp.
TCATCGCGATCATCGCGCATCTCGCCGTGCTGGCGGCGCTGGTGCTTGCGTGGGAACGGCTGACGCGGATGGAAACGGCGCGGCCACCGTTCCTTGCGGCGCAGTTATTGCCACCGCCGGCATCACCGGTCGCGCTGCCGCCCGTTTCGCTCAGCGCCGCACCCGCCGATGTGAAGCCGCCGCGTCCGTTGCCCAGGCCGCAAGCGCCGCCGAAGCCTCGCAAGGCTGACGGTGTGCTGGCCGCCGTCGCAACCGCGCATGATCCAAACGCGCGCACACCGCCAGATCCCGAGGCCATCGCCCCGCCTGCCGAAGTCGCAGACGCAGCACCGGCCTCTGCCACTGTTGTCGTATCGTCACCGGTCGCGGGCTTCGATGGCGCGACGATCGAGAATGCGCAAAGCCGCTGGGAAGCGGAGGTTCTTGCGCATCTCGATCGCCTGAAGCGGTATCCCGCAGCCGCGCTGTTGCGCGGACAGCAGGACACTGTTTCGGTGCGGGTCCGCATTGCGCGGGACGGCGACGTACTGGCGCAGGACATCACCGCGAGTCAGGCCTATCCGTCGCTGGATCGCGAGGCGCTGGCACTGATCGCGAGGGCGAGCCCGCTGCCGGCGCCGCCGCCGGAGCTGCGCACCGCCGATCTCGATTTCATATTGCCGATAGAATTTCACATCGACCGGACGCAGATCAGCATCTGGTAGCGTTGCGCGCGGACACCGCCTGCGACGACAAGACACCGCCATCAACGGCAGCGATTTTTTGAACCGCTCATGAAGGATGCACGCGACGACCACGACAGCGGGACATCCGGCACCGGCGCGGCGCTGCTCAGCGTGTTCATGGAGTTGCGCGCGAAGATCGAGCACGTCGTTGCCGGCCGACTCAACGATGCCAGCGCCGCCGCCGATGTCGTGCAGGATCTGTATCTGAAGCTGCGTCGGATCGACGCGCGTCTGCCGAGTGACGGCGAGGCCCGGCGCTACCTGCTGAAGATGGCGGTGAACGCGTCGATCGACCATCAACGCGTCGAAGGCCGACGCGCCGAATTGCTGGCCAGCGCTGTCGATCTCTTCGACGTGCCGCAACCCGGCCCGGAAGACGCCGTACTCGCGGCCGATCAGTTACGCAGCGTCGACGCCGCGCTCGCCGAGCTGCCGGAAAAATGTCGGCAGGTGCTGTTCATGAGCCGAGTCGAAGGCCGCACGCATACGGAAATCGCTGCGGCGCTTGGCGTGTCGCGGAGCCTGGTCGAAAAATACGTCGTCAAGGCCGTACTGCATTGCCGCGTCCGGCTGCAGAGTGGAGGACCCCGTTGATGCAAATGAAATGTTGGCGGGCATTGCGGCTTTTTCACCTGCCACTCGTTCTTTATCGATGAAGACCCCCGTCTCCACTCACGAGTCCCGCGATCGTGCGCTTGAATCTCGCGCGTCAGCCATCGACACCGCTGCCGCGCACTGGCTCGCTCGCCTGACATCGGGCGAGACGAGCGCGGCCGAACGCAGCGAATTCGACCGCTGGCGCCGCGCCGATCCGGCGCACGAAGCGGCGCTCGCCGCATTGCGTGGTCTGTGGTCCGGCATCGGCGTGTCGCTGCAACACGCCGCGTCGCTCACGCCGATAGCGGCACCGCGATCATCGCGCCGCCGTCGCGCCGTGCGCTGGGCGCTGGCCGCATCGGTGCTGATCGGCGTCGCTTTAAGCGCACAGGTCATGCGCGACGCGCAGCACGATCTGGTGACTGCGATAGGCGAGCAACGCAGCGCGACGCTGGCCGACGGCAGCACCGTCATTTTGAGCAGCGGCACCGCGCTCGACGTGCGATTCGCAAACGGCGTGCGGCGCGCGACGCTGGCGCGCGGCGAAGCGTTCTTTGAGATCCGGCACGACGCCGCGCACCCATTCACGGTCGATGCCGGCGACTGCGAGGTGCGCGTGCTCGGCACCCGCTTCTCGGTGCGTCGTGATGGTGATCGCACGCGCGTCGTGGTCGTCGATGGTCGGGTCGAAGTCCGCAACGGCAGCACCGGCGTCGTGCTCGGCGCCGATCAGCGCATCGATTCGACTGCGCACGCGCTTTCGGCGATCGCCGCGAGCGATCCGAACATCGAGCTGGCATGGCGCCACCGCCGGCTGATCGTGCAGCATCGGCCGCTGGCCGAGGTGGCAACCGAGCTCGGCCGCTACGATCCGGCGTATTTTGTCGTCGCAAGCCGCAGCGCCGGACAGCGACGCATCGATGCGGTCATCGACCTCGACCACATCGACGACTGGCTCACGGGCCTCGATCAAAGCCGCGGCATCGACGTGATGCGAATCGGGTCGCTGGTCATCATCCGCTGAGCGGCGGCCTGTCGCAAACGGCTCCAGCGGTCCGATCTACATTGCCGCATATGTAACGTTGTCTGTCATTTCGTATCGGCAGTTGGAAACCTTGGCACAGACACATAAACTCCGTCCAAGCTGCGATTTTCCACGCCCGGGCCGCCTGACCGGCACCGCGCCGAAGATTGGCAACCATCAAAACGAGTAGGGGACCGGAGCGGCGCATGTGCGCTCCGAACAGACGTCTGGACGCTCCGGGGGATTCCAACAAGGCCATTGCCGGCCATCAATTGCGCACTGCGCCGACTATAGTGCGGGCGTCATTCGGCATCCTGCTGCTGGCCGCATGCACATTCAGTGCGTACGCGCAGAACCTTTCGCTCGACATCCCCGCCGGGACGCTGTCGAAGGCGCTGGTTGCGCTGGCCAACGCGAGCGGCGTGCAACTGGTCTCCACCGATCTCCCGCACGCGCTGCTCGCCAACGGTCTGCACGGCGACTACACGAGCGAAGCGGCACTCGATGCGCTGCTGGCCGGGACTGGACTGACGTACCGCCACTCCGCACCAAACACCGTCACGATCGAAAAGGCAGCGCTGGCGCCACACACCTTCAGCACGGTGCGCGTGCACGCGCAGCAAACCGTGCCGATCGTCGGCGCCAATGGCAGCCGCGACCGCTATGCGACCGAGAACAGTGGCAGCTATGCTGCGCGTGGCGCCAGCGTCGGCAGTGTGGCCCCGCAGGACATCCACGACACGCCGCGCACCATCAGCGTGCTGACGCAACAACAACTGCAGGATCAGAACCTTGGTGAACTGCCGGCGGCACTGGCGCAGATGCCGGGCGCGACCGTGCTCAGCATGCCGACCGATCGCGGCACCGTGTTCGTTCGCGGCTTCGCGCTTGCCGATATCCAGTTCGATGGCGGTGCATCGCGGTCATACGACAACGGCGAGCTGTATGGCGATCTCTCGGCCTACGACCGCATCGAACTGCTGCAGGGCTCGAATGGCCTCGGCAACGGTTATGTCAGCCCAGCCGGCATCGTCAATCTGGTGCGCAAGCGTCCGCTCGATCATGCGCAATTCGTGCTGGAAACGCAGGCCGGTTCATGGAACGACTATCGCGCGATGCTCGACGCGACAGGGCCGTTGGCCTGGAACGGCCGCCTGCGCGGCCGCGCCGTAGTGTCCGGCGTCGACAGAAAGTACTTTTACGACGACGGCGATCTCGGCCGTGTCGCTTTCTATGGCGTCACCGAACTCGACCTGACGCCGGCGACCCTGCTCAGCGCCGGCCTCCACTATTCCGACGAACATGCGGCGCCGTGGCCCGACAATGGACTGCCGGACGATGTGGTCGCCGCACCGTCCGGCTTCCCGCGCGATACGTCGTTCATCCTGCCGTGGCAGTACGACAATCTGTCGACACGCGATCTGTTCGGCACGCTGGAACAGCGCCTTGGCGCGCACTGGCATGCCCGCATCGTCGTCGATCAGATCGATGAGAATTCCCGCAGTCTGACGACGGCGCTGACCGGCTACGTGACAGACGATGGCAGCGGACCGACTTACCTGCCTGCCAGCGCGCTCGCCCTCGAGCGCACGCAGACGCTCGCCGATCTCAAGCTGCAGGGCCGGTTCACGCTGTTCGCACTCGAACAAGGCATCTCGTTCAATCTGAGCCGCGTTGATGAACGCAATCATGCCGTGGCTCGCAGCAGCGATGAGCCGAATTTCGCGCCGATCAATGTGTATGCATTCGATCCGGCCGAAATCCCGCGGCCTTCATCGTTCACCACCAGTTCGATCAATCGGCTGAAGAGCGCGCGCAACAGCGGCAGCATCAGCGTCAATCTGACACCGTGGCAGCCGCTGCACGCGCTCGCCAGCTATCGCTGGAACAGCATCGATCAGCGGATCACTGACCGCTACCCGGAAACGGCAGAACGGTTCATCGAAAAGGATCACTACGACGGCCCTTCTTATTTCGGGCTGACTTATGCCGTCTATCCGCGGTGGAGCATTTATGCAAGCTGGGCGGACGTGTACGAGCCCAATTACGAAATCGTCGCCGCGAATGACCGATCGCTTGCACCGATCACCGGCGAGAACTACGAGACCGGCATCAAGTTCCGTGCCGGCGACGGACGGTTCAACGCATCGCTTTCGCTGTATCACGTCAGTCAAAGCAACTATGCGAACTTCGTCGGCAGCGACGACGACAATCCGAACTGCTGTTTCGAGCTCGGCAATGCGCACGTCGTCAGCGACGGCATCGATCTCGAACTCGCCGGTGCGCTGCGCGCCGGCTGGCAGCTCAGCGCGAGCTACAACTACAACGACAACGAATTCCGCGGCAGTGACAGTTCGTCGCCCGGCGAGCGCGCCGATCCCAATACGCCGCGCCATCAGTGGAAGCTGTGGACGACATGGCGACCGCAGACCGGCCCCTGGCATGCGTTCGAGTTCGGCGGCGGCATGGTCGGACAAAGCCGCGCGCAATGGCTCACGGTGCCCGTCATTTCACCCGACGGCGTGCAGTTCACGAACGTCTCGGGCCAAGGCGCGTACGCCATATTCTCGGGCCGCATCGCGTGGCGCCCGAATGCGCACTGGCAGTTCGCGCTGAACGTCGACAATCTGTTCGATCGTGTCTATTACAGCAGCCGCTCTGCGGCCAGCAACGGCGGCAATTTCTATGGCGAACCGCGCAATTTCATGCTCTCACTGCGCACCACCCTGTAAACCCTTTCGAAAGCCCGCGTTCAGTTTGCGCCGAACTGGCCTGTGAACTTTGTGCGCTGATGCCACCCTAAATGATCAGACGGTGCGTCGAGCGGACCCGTAGCGTGATGAGGGGTCCCTTTGAGGTCATCAGCGACGTATCGTCGGCCGGAGGCGCCGCGCGATGGCGCCTCCGCTTTCGCGCTCAAGGAGATGAACATGGCAAGGAAGCTGCCGAACCCGGATGAGAAAGTCGACGAAATGCTGGAAGAAACATTTCCGGCCAGTGACGCGCCGTCGTGGGGCGGCAGCACCGCCGAATGCGAACGGCGCGACCGCGCCACGTCATCGACGGGTCGCGCCCTGAAAAAATCCGGCGGCCTGCAGGGCAAGACTTTCGCAATCCTGGCGACCAATGGCTTCGAGCAATCCGAACTGATGAAACCGCGGGAAGCATTGCTGAAAGCTGGCGCGGCCGTCGAGATCGTTTCGCTCGCCAAGAAACCGATCAAGGGCTGGCGGAAAAAGAACTGGGGCGACGAGATCGAGGTCGATCTCGATCTCAATGCGGCAAGCCCTTCGCGTTACGACGGCTTGATGCTGCCCGGCGGCACGCTCAATGCCGACACGTTGCGCACGGAGCCTCGTGCGATCACGTTCATCAAGGATTTCTTCGACAACGACAAACCGGTTGCGGCGATCTGCCATGCACCGTGGTTGCTGGTCGAGGCGCGCGTCGTCAAGGGTCACCGCCTGACATCATGGCCGTCGCTGAAGACCGATGTCCGCAACGCCGGTGGCGACTGGGTCGATGAAGAGGTGGTCGTTGATCACCAGCTCGTGACCAGCCGCAAGCCCGACGACATCCCCGCATTTAATGAAGCGATGATCGGGCTATTTGCGCAGAACAAGCAACGCAGCAACGCACGCACCACGATCGGGCCGACCGACGTCTGACGAGACGCGATGATCGACGTCGGCAGGTCGTGCCGGCGTCGATCATTCCCGCTTACTGGGCCGCGCGCTCGCGCGCGATCAACGCGTCGGCATTGTTCAGCATGTCTTCGCGGGTCTTGCCCTTGACGAGATATTTGCCGCCGACGACCAGCGAAGGCGTCGAACGGATCTGACTCTGCATCATGAACTGATGCGCCTTGTTGACCTGCGCATCGATGCTGAAGCTGGTCATCAGATCCTTGAACTCGGCCGGGTCCGCACCGTACTTGGCATAGAACGCCGCGATCTTGTCCGGATCGAGCGTCATCCCCTCGCCTGGCAGCGTGTGCTGTTCATGAATCGCGGCGTAGACCGCTTCATGCGTCTTCTCGACGAGCCCCAAGGCCGCCGCCGCATAGTAAGCGCGCGCATAGGCCTTGAAATCCGGCCGGAAATCCGCCGGTACATAGACCACGTGAACATACGCCGGCTGCTTTTTCTTCCACTCCTGCAGAACCGGGTCGAAACCCGCGCACGCCGGACATACGTAATTGAAGACCTCGGCGACTTCGATCTGCCCCTTCGGCGTATCGAATGGCTCACCGCCGTTGATGGTCACGTAATCGACACCGGCGACGATATTCTTGGTCGCGGTGCTGGTGCTCGACGCGGCTTTTTCGGGCATCTTCACTGGCGCTTGGATCGCTGCCGTTTGCGCAGCTTCCGCAGTGGGCGTTTCGGTTGCTGCGCTTTCGGCTCGCGTGGCCTCCGGCGCAGGCGCCGCGACGGCGGGTACTGCTGTCTCCACCGGCGTCGCCGCGGGTTCGGCCGGCGTCGCCTCGTGCGACTTCGAACAGGCGCCCAGAACGGACAGCAAACCCACAGCGAAAAGATAACGCAGCTTCATTTCAGGCTCCGGAAGCGAACGATCCGGCCACCGACGTGGCAGATCCGACGACGCGCTCATCACGCGGGTGCAAAGAAAATGGAGATAGCCGTGGCACGACCTCTGCCACGTGACCGGCGCCGAAGTCTGCGACAAGGTGTCGACGGACGCAATTGCGCCCACGCGCGCCGGCCCGGCGATACGGCATGCAATGCATCCCGACACATTGCCGATGACATGCCGATACGCTCGATTCGAGCGCTGCGACTGTCAGGCACGACGGCATCCCGCACCTCGTCGTACGCCGAGCCTTCGCCACGCTGGCGATGGCCTGCGACGCCGGAGCGTCTAAAAGTACTCGGCCGCCAGGTCCAGCATGGTGGTGGCGGACTGCTGCACGCTCTGACAGAGCACCGGCACGATCGGCAGTATCCGCGTTGCGTAGAACTCAGTCGTCACACGCTTGCTAGCAAAAAAATCAGCGTGCTGACAGCGTGCTGCACGATCCATGCGCAGCCAGTTCCAACCCAGCAACGTCAGCGCAAAGGCACGCAGATAGTCGGCGCTGGCGAACGCGGCGTGTCCTGAATCATTGCCGTCGCGCTGGATCTGCGCGGTGGCTGCGCGCAGCGCCGCCAGCGCGGCAGCCAATGGCATGGCGATGAAATTCTCTTCGGCCGTTGCCGTTGCCAGCGATTGCGCAATTGCGGCGAACGCGCGCTGCGGCAGGCGTCCGCCGTGCAGACTCAATTTGCGGCGCACCAGATCCAGCGCCTGAATGCCGTTGGTGCCCTCGTACAGACTCAATATCCTGGCGTCACGAACGATCTGTTCGACGCCCTGCTCCTTGATGTAACCGTGTCCGCCATGCACCTGGATGGCGAGCGATCCGAGATCGAAAGCGGCATCGGTGCAGAACGCCTTGACCAGCGGCGTCGTCAGATCGACCCAGTCCGCTGCGGCTTGCCGCGCGTCCGCGCGCGGATGGTGACGCGCGATGTCGACATTCAGTGCTGTTTCGTAGGCCATCACGCGCGCGCCCTCGGTCATCGCCTTCATTTGCAGCAACATCCGGCGCACGTCTGGATGCTCGATGATCTCGTTGCGGCCATTGAAGGCTTTGCCCTGCCGCCGGGCGCGCGCATAGCCGATGGCCGCTTGGGTCGCCAGCTCGCACAAGCCAAGGCCCTGGACGCCGACGCCGATGCGCTCCAGATTCATCATCACGAACATGTTGCGAATGCCGTCGTTGGCGTGTCCGGCCAGCCAGCCGTTCGCGCCCTCGAAGGCCATCGTGCAGGTGGCCGAGCCGTGCATCCCCATCTTGTGTTCGATCGACACGCAGCGCACCGCGTTGCGCGGGCCCAGCGATCCATCGGCACTAACCCGATACTTTGGCACGATGAAGGTCGACAGGCCGCGGACACCAGCGGGCGCATCCGGCAAGCGCGCCAACACGAAGTGCACGATGTTCTCGCTGAGATCGTGTTCGCCCGAGGTGATGAAGATCTTGCCGCCCTCGATGCGATAGCTGCCATCCGCATTCGGAATCGCACGGGTCTTGATCGACGCCAGTTCGCTGCCGGCCTGCGGCTCGGTCAGGCACATGCTGCCCGTCCACTCGCCGCTGCCGAGCTTGGGAAGGTAGATCGCTTTCAGGGCATCGTTGGCGCAGTGACTGATGGCCTCGTAGCAGCCGCTGGTCAGCGCCGGATACAGTGCGAACGCGATGTTGGCGGAACAGAGCATTTCCTCGACGATGCGGCCGAGCAGGAATGGTAGCCCGGCACCACCATGCTCGGGCCGGTGCGTGATCCCGCACCAGCCGCCGACCACGAACTTCCGATAGAAGTCGCGATAACCGGCGGGCGTACGCACGGCGCCGTCGCCATAGATGCAGCCGGCATCACTGCCGTATCGTAATGGCGAGAGTTCGCCCTCGATCAGCCGCGCGGCCTGCCCGGCCAAGTCGACTATCGTGTCGACCGTGGTCTCGGCATGCGGCGGCAACTGCATCAGCCGTTCGGCGCCGATCACGTCCCGGAGCACGAAGCCGATTTCCGGCAGTGGCGCGCGATAGAGG
>DATCXY010000411.1:0-4236 GCA_036570585.1 Solimonas sp.
GCGGGCGATTGAAATGATGAACAGATAGACGATGATGGCCGCCACGAAATACAGCGCCCGCGCGCGCGCCGAACGACCTTTGCGCAGCGCCATCACACCCAGGCCGATGTAGACGAGCACGAGCGTCAATTTGACGGTCAGCCAATCCTGCGCGATCGGGTATTGATGCGTCGTGAACATCAGCGTCAAGCCGGTGATCAGCAGCAAGCTGTCGTTGGCATACGAAAACCGCTTCAACGACAGGTTCTGGCCCAATGCGGATCGACATAAGGTCAGCGCACCCCGTGACGCGAAGATCGCGCCCGAGAGCAGCACGCTGCTGATGTGCGTCAGTTTGACGGGTCCATAGACGTCGATCAGCGTCATGGCGGTTTACTTCTCCAGCAACGGCAGTTTGTCCGGCTTGCCGTCCCACTGTGCGGCGTCATCGGGCGGCGGCTTGCGCTCGGTGATCACCGGCCACTGCTCGGACAGTTCCGCGTTGATCGCGAGAAAATGCTTCTGATCTTCGGGCACGTCATCTTCGGCATAGATGGCGTGGGCGGGGCATTCGGGCTCGCATAGTGTGCAGTCGATGCATTCGGCTGGATCGATCACCAGGAAGTTCGGGCCTTCGTGGAAGCAGTCGACAGGGCAGACCTCGACGCAGTCGGTGTACTTGCACTTGATGCAGTTGTTGGTGACGACGAATGTCATGACGCTCTCCGCGTGACGGGTTGGCCGGGGATTGCCGGTCGCGCGCTTCCTTGCCGTAACGTTTGCGCGACGACTCGAGGCCATACGCGTAAAAGGTTTCCTGATAAGGAGTATATAAAATACATCTTATAAGTCAACGGTACACGCGTAGAGAAATTGCACGCGTGCGGGTGGCGAACGCGTCAGGCCGCGAGCAGCCGATGCAGCTTTGCTTCCGGCGCCAGCAGATCGGTCAGGCTGTATTCGTCGAGTACCGCAAAAAAAGCGTCGAGTGCGCGTGACAGCGTGTGTTTGACGACGCAGGCGGAGGCGATTCGACAATGATGATCGGGCCCGAAGCACTCGACCAGTTCGAGGTTTCTTTCAGTTTCGCGAACCAGCCTGCCGACATTGATCTGCTCGGGCAAGCGGCCGAGTCGAATACCACCGTTCTTGCCCCGGATGGTTTGCAGATATCCCAGTTGTCCCAGCTCGTGGACGACTTTCATGACGTGGTTGCGCGAGATGCCATGACGGCTGGCGATCTCGCCGATGGTGACGGAACGGTCGCCGTGGATGCCGAGATACATCAGCACGCGCAGCGAATAGTCGGTATACAGAGTCAGCTTCATCGTGGGTTTCCAAGTGCGGTGCCGGACATGCCCCGTCCAGATCGACGGATAAGATATATCGATAATACTTCTTTACGTCCCTGCGGGCCGGAGCGGATAGCCGTCGCGATATAATCACCGGATGCCCATGGAATTTTCCCTGGTCCAGAAGATCGCGATCTGGGCCATACCTGTCATCTTTGCCATCACCGTTCACGAAGCGGCGCACGGTTACGCGGCGCGCGCGCTGGGCGATCGCACCGCGCAGATGCTTGGTCGCCTGAGCCTCAATCCGATTCGCCACATCGATCCGGTCGGCACCATCATCGTGCCCGGTGTCCTGCTGCTGCTCGGTGGCTTCCTGTTCGGCTGGGCCAAACCGGTACCGGTCGATTACCGCAATCTCAAGAACCCGCACCGCGACATGGCGCTGGTCGCCGCGGCCGGTCCGCTGTCGAACGCGGCGATGGCGATCGGCTGGGGCCTGTTGCTGAAGCTGGCACTCGCGGTCGGGGCAGGTGAAGGCGTGTGGATGGGGCTGCGCTACATGGCGGTCGCCGGCATCATCATCAACCTGGTGCTGATGGTGCTGAACCTGATTCCCTTGCCACCGCTCGACGGCGGCCGCGTGCTGACCGGCCTGCTGCCGCCGCGTGCGGCATTCCAGTTCGCCAAGCTCGAACGCTACGGTTTGTTCATTCTGCTGGGCCTGATCATGATTCCCGGCCTGCTCGGCGCGATCATGTACTGGCCGCTGGCGATCGCCGAGTTTTCCCTTTACTCCCTGCTCGGACTCGATGCGAGCACTGCCCTGATGTCTGGCCCGTGACCGTGAAATCAAAGCCTGTCGTACTCTCCGGCATCCAGCCGTCCGGTCGCCTGACGATCGGCAATTACCTTGGCGCGCTGAAGAACTGGGTGCAGCTCAACGAGCGTTTCGACTGCTATTACATGCTGGTCGATCTGCACGCGATCACCGTGCGCCAGGATCCGAAGCTCCTGCGCGAGCGCTGCTACGAATTCATTGCGCTGTATATCGCCTGCGGGCTTGATCCGGCGCACAACACGCTGTTCGTGCAGAGCCATGTGCCGGCGCACGCGCGGCTGAGCTGGGTGCTCAACTGCTACACGCAGATGGGCGAGCTCAATCGCATGACGCAGTTCAAGGACAAGAGCGCCAAACACGCCGACAACATCAACGCTGGCCTGTTCGACTATCCGGTGCTGATGGCGGCGGATATCCTGCTGTATCAGGCCGGCCAGGTGCCGGTGGGCGATGATCAGAAGCAGCATCTGGAACTGACGCGTGATGTCGCGATGCGCTTCAACAAGCTCTACGGTCCGGTGTTTACGGTGCCTGAGCCGATGATCCCACCGGTGGGTGCGCGCATCATGGGTTTGCAGGAGCCGACCAGGAAAATGTCGAAGTCGGACGGCGCCGAAACCAATGCGATCTATCTGCTCGACGAGCCCGACGTGATCACGCGCAAGCTCAAGCGTGCGGTGACGGATCTGGGCAACGAGATCCGCTACGACCTCGCCGAGAAGCCCGGCGTGAGCAACTTGATGTCGATCCTGTCAGCGACGACCGGTGAGTCGTTCGACGCGATCGTCGAGCGTTACAACGGGCAAGGTTATGGCAAGTTCAAACAGGCTTGCGTCGATGCCGTGGTCGAATGTCTGAAGCCGGTGCAGGAAAAATACCGTGCGGTGCGCGATGACACCGAAGGCCTGCGTCGCGTGTTGTGCTCCGGCGCCGAGGCCGCGTCGGCCAAGGCGGATGCCACGTTGCTGCGCGTCCACGAAGCCCTGGGCTTCATTCCGCAATGACGCTGCGCGGCCTGCCGATTCGCGCGGATGATCTGCGCCTCGTCGCGATTCTCGAAAACGGCGAGCCTTCGTTGTGCCCCTGCGAGTTGTCGCCGGACGCGCGTGAGGTGCTCGACGGCACGGTGCAGCTATACGCCGCGGAAGGTTTCGCGCCGCCGTGGATCGGCTATCTCGCGCTTGCCGGTGGTGATGTCGTCGGCAGCTGCGCATTCAAGGCGCCGCCGAAGGACGAACATGTCGAGATCGCGTGCTACAGCTTTCCCGAAAACGAGGGTCGCGGCGTCGCGACCGCGATGGCGCAGAAGTTGATCGATCTGGTGCTGCATCACGACCCATCGCTGATCATCAGCGCGCAGACACCTTCGCACGAGAGTGCGGCGACGCGCGTTCTGCGCAAACTCGGCTTTCGCTTGCGGGACAGTCTGCATCACCCGCAGGATGGCATCGTCTGGTACTGGGAACGCGAGGCGATCCCCACATGAGCGAAGAACTCCAGGAAGTCGCCGACGCCGAACACGACGCGGCGCGGATGCCAAAGGTCCATGGCCTGGCGATGGACAAGATGCCGGAAGACCTCTACATCCCACCGGATGCGATGGAGGTTTTTCTTGAAGCATTCGAAGGCCCGCTCGATCTGCTGCTGTACCTGATCCGTCGCCAGAACCTCAACATCCTCGACATTCCGGTTCTCAAGATCACGCAGCAGTACATCCAGTACATCGGCCTGATGAGCGACATGAAGCTCGAACTCGCCGCCGAATACCTGGTGATGGCGGCGCTGCTGGCCGAGATCAAGTCGCGCATCCTGCTGCCGCGGCCGCCGCCGGATGAAGCCGAAGAGCAGGGCGATCCGCGCATGGAACTGGTGCGGCGTCTGCAGGAATACGAGCGCTTCAAAACCGCCGGCGAGACCATTGAAAAGCTGCCGCGGATTGGCCGCGATCTGTATCTGGCGCAGGCGCGACCGGAAGTGATTCCGAGCACGGCGCAGCTGCCGATGCCGCGCTTGAGCGAACTGGTGCTCGCATTCCGCGACATCATGGAACGCGTGTCGCTGTACAAACATCACGAAATCTCGCGTGAGCCACTGTCGGTGCGCGAGCGCATGACCCACATCCTG
>DATCXY010000412.1:0-14564 GCA_036570585.1 Solimonas sp.
CCTGGCGCGACAACCGCTATCCGGGCTGCGCCTGTGACGTGCAATCGCACCTGTATTCGTTCTCTTTCGAACAGAACCCGGACTGGACGCGGATGTACGCGCAGCAGCCGGAGATCGAACGTTACTTGCAGGGTGTCGCCGGCAAGTACGGGCTGCTCCCGCATGTGCGCTTCGGCGCGAACGTGGTCGGTGCGCGCTACGACGAAGCGGCAGCCTTGTGGCGTGTCGAGACGCAGGACGGCCGCAAGTTCAGCGGCCGCGTGCTGGTGTCCGGCATGGGCGCGCTCAGCAATCCGTCGATCCCGAAAATTCCCGGGCTCGCCGAATTCGACGGCAAGCTGTTTCACTCGGCGCAGTGGGACCACGACTATGATCTGAACGGCAAGCGCATCGCGGTGATCGGCACCGGTGCCAGCGCGATCCAGTTCGTGCCGCAGATCGTGCCCAAGGTCGCGCACCTGGATCTGTTTCAGCGCACGCCGCCCTGGATCATGCCCAAGCCCGATCGCGAGATCAGCGCGCGCGAGCGCAAACTGTTCCGTCTGCTGCCGTTCACGCAGAAGCTGATGCGCGCGGGCCTCTACACGATGCTGGAAACGCGCGTGCTCGGCTTTGTCGTCAATCCGAAGCTGATGAGTTTCGTGCAACGCATTGCCAGAGCGCACATCAAGCGACAGGTTCCGGATCGCACGCTGCGCGCCAAGTTGACGCCGAACTACACGATCGGCTGCAAGCGCGTGCTGATCTCCAACGATTACTATCCGTCGCTGACGCAGCCGAATGTCGATGTGGTGACCGATGAAGTGCGCGAGATTCGCGGCAACGCGGTGATCACCACCGACGGCAAATCGCGCGAAGTCGACGCCATCATTCTCGGCACCGGCTTCACTGTGCAGGACCCGATTCCGCGCGGCGCGATCTTCGGACGTGGCGGCTGCGATTTATGGGACAGCTGGAACGAGCATGGCGTCGAGGCGTATCTGGGCGCGAATGTGCACGGCTTTCCGAATTTCTTCATGCTGATGGGCCCCAACACCGGGCTCGGCCACACCTCACAGGTGTACATGATCGAATCGCAGATCGCCTATGTGATGGATTGCATCCGCCAGATGCGAGCGAAAAAACTGCGTGCGGTCGACGTGCGCGCCGATGTGCAGCGGCAGTTCAATCAAAAAGTGCAGGGTGATGTCAACGCTGCGATCTGGAACCAGGGCGGCTGCAAGAGCTGGTATCTCGACGCACGCGGTCGCAATACAACGATCTGGCCTGGTTTCACGTTCGCGTTTCGCAACAAGACGCGCCATTTCGATATCAGCAAATATGCCGTCGAATCCGAATCGGCGACCGCGCGCACTTGAGCGCGCAACCAGCCATCTGCAGGGGGATCAATGAAGAATTTCAAGGACAAGGTCGCGGCGATCACGGGCGCGAGTTCCGGCATGGGCCGCGAACTGGCGATTGAACTCGCCAGGCGCGGCTGTCATGTCGCGATCAGCGACGTCAACGAAGCGGGCCTTGCGCAGACCGTCGAGCTGCTCAAGCCCTACGGTGTGCGTGTGAGCTCGCAAAAGCTCGATGTCGCCGACCGTGACGCGGTCTACGCCTGGGCGGACGCCGTGGTTGCCGAGCACGGCAAGGTCAATCTGATCTTCAACAATGCCGGCGTGGCACTGGGCACGACGCTGGAAGGTGCCGAATACGGCGACTTCGAGTGGATCATGAACATCAATTTCTGGGGCGTGGTCTACGGCAGCAAGGCGTTCCTGCCGCATCTGCGCGCATCAGGCGAAGGCCACATCATCAATACGTCGAGCGTGTTCGGCCTGTTTTCGGTGCCTGGCAACGGCTGCTACAACGCCAGCAAATTCGCCGTGCGCGGCTTCAATGAATGCCTGCGCCAGGAACTGGAGATGCAGGGTGCGCCGGTCAGCGTCACCAGCGTGCACCCGGGCGGCATCAAGACCGGTATCGCCAAGTCGGCACGCATGACCGGCGATCTGAACACGTTTCTGGGCAAGGACGAGCAGAGCACCAAGCGCGATTTCGAAAAGATGTTCATCACCAGTGCCAATCGTGCCGCGCGCATCATGATCAAGGCCGTCGAAGGCAACAAGCGCCGTGTGCTGGTCGGTCCGGACGCCAAGCTGCTCGATCTGATCGTGCGTCTGTTCCCGTCGGGCTATCAGCGACTGGTGATGATGTTCACGCGTCGGCAGGCGGCGATCTAGCGAAGTACTGCGTACCGTCTCTCCGTTCGTGCCGAGTGCCGTACGCAGTACGGTGCATCGAGGCGCCACCCCGGCTACTCGATACGATCGCTGACGCAATCGCTTGGGGCGAACGGACGGCGGGAAGGCTCCTACACGCGGTGAGGCCTGAGCAGCGGCGCGAGCAGCGCTTCGCTGATCAGCAGCGCTGACAAGACCAGTCCCGCCCAGTTCCATAACGCGCGATCGGCGAGTTGCGAGAAGCCGTAGATCACCGCCGCTGCGCCGGCATTGCCGGCCAGCCAGAAGGTGCTGACCGCGAGTCCGGCGTGTGCTTCGCCGGCCCAATCGGCGGCACTGTCGACCAGCAGCGGCAGCGGTGCCAACATCAACACCCCGAGCACGATTCCGACGACGTACAGAGCGCCAGCGTGTGAGCCGTGCGTCAGCAACAAGCTCAGCGGTACGCCAAGCAGTGCGGCGATCGGAATCGTCCAGCGCAGATGCGTGCGCAGCGCCGGCCACGCCGGTACGGCGGCCATGCCAGCGACGCCCCCGATCAGCATCGCCAGCGCGATCAAACCCGCATGCTCGGCATCGATGCCGTTGGCGCCGAGCATCGGTTCCAGCCACGTGAAGATCGCGTTGAAGTAACCGTTACCGAGAAAGATCAGCGCAAACAGCACGAGCAGGCGGGGTTGCAGCAACACGCGCAATGAGCTTTTTTCGCTGACGCTGCCGGCATCGAACTGAGGTGCCGGGTCGGGCGGCACGATCATGAAGCTGAGTGCAGTGAGGGCGAGCAAGACCAGCACGTCGATGCGCTGCGTGATGGCGATCGACAGATTCGACGTCGGCGGCAGCACGGTGAAGGCCAGCGCCAGGCCGACGAACAGCGCGAGCGTGCCGATGCTGGTCGCCCGCAGTTGCTGCGCTGGCGCAAACCAGACACGCGCGAGCTTTGCGATCAGCGCCATCACCAGCGGTTGCGTCAGCGCGATCAGCAACTGGCCGGCGATCAGTCCGGTAAAGCCGGGCATCAGCACGCGCAGCAGCGCGCCCGCGAGCATCACCAGCGCGACGAGGCGCAGGCTGCGGCGCACGCTCCAGCGATCGATCAGCACGCCAGCAGGCAGCGCGAGTGGCAGGAACAGCAGCGGAAACACCAGCGACAGCCAGCCGACGGCGCCGACACCGACACCGTACTGCGCGGCGACCGCGTTGGTGATCGGTGCGAAGCGCAACCATTCGAACTGCATCAGCGCGTTGAACGCGCTGTAGATCAGCAGGACGCGCAGCGCGGCGCCGTTCACAAGCCGAAGATCTTTTGCAGCCAGGGATTGATGAACATGCCATCCGGATCGACGGACGCGCGCAGCTTGAGAAAATCATTCCAGCGCGGATACAGCGGTTCGAGATCGCGCGCGCTCAGAGTGTGAATCTTGCCCCAGTGCGGGCGACCGCCATGGTTGCGGAAAATCGCTTCGGCACCGGCAAAGTATTCGCGATAGTCCATGCCTTGATATTGGTGCACCGAGATCGCGGCGGTGTCGCGGCCGTAGAACGGCGACAGCCAGATGTCGTCGCCTTTCACGTAACGGTATTCGACCGGGAAGTGCACCTGGATCTTCTTGCGCTCGATGAACTCGGAAAGTTCGCGCAGCGCGCTCGGGCCGTTTTCGGCCGGCATTTCGTATTCCATCTCGTTGAAGCGCACGAGTCGTACCGACGAGAACGCGCGATGACAGTCGGCGACCATGGTGCTCGCATCGCCGCCGATCGAACCGGCGATGATCCTGGCGACGCGCGGTGCCCACTGCGGACGTGCGCGAACGATCCGCGACAGCAGGCCGAGTGCACCGTTTTCGAGTATCAGTTCGAGCAGACCGGTCAGCGCGGTATTCGACTCGCGCTCCTGCGTCGGTTCCATCAGCTTGACCAGCGTGCCGCGCGTGTGCGGTACCCAGTAGAACTCGAAGTGGCGATAACTGCGCGCGAGATCCGGGGCGCGTGCCAAGCACTCGTCGAGCTCCATCGGCTGCTTGGTGAGCTTGAGCTTGTAAGCAGGCTGCAGACGGACGTCGAGCCTGGCGATCACGCCGAGTGCGCCCATTGATACGCGCGCGGCCGCGAACAGGTCCGGGTCCTTGCCGGCCGAACATTCGCGCAGGCTGCCGTCCGGCATCACCAGCGTCATGGCTTCGACCTGCGTCGAGATCGAACCGAGGCCAAGGCCGGTGCCGTGCGTGCCGGTCGAGACCGCACCGGCGAGCGCCTGCTTGTTGATGTCGCCGAGATTCATCATCCCGTAGCCGCGGTCGCGCAGCAGATGGCCGAGTGGCTTCAGCGTGGTGCCGCCGAGGATGCTCGCGACGTTGTTCTCGATCCGCTCGACGCCTGCGATCGCATCGAGCGTCAGCAGCGTCGCGTCGGTCTCGACCAGTGGCACGAACGAATGTCCGGCACCGGCGACGCGGAGCTTGCCGCCGGCCGCGGAAATCCTGGCGACGGTCTGCTGCAACTCGTCGAGCGTGCGCGGCGCCAGTGTCTGCTGCGGATGGCACCGCACCGAGCCGGACCAGTTGCGCCAGCCCTTGTTGTTGACCGCGATGGCAGAGGTCGGAGTCGTCATGACAAACATCCCTGGGGCGAAGAAGGCAGGCGCAAAACAACGTGAAAAATCCGTGAACGCGTCAGAAGAAGCATTGACCCTGGCCGCGATAAGTCGGGACTTCCCCGACGATCTTGCCAGCGCGCAGCAGCACGATGCGCTCGAAGCGTTCGCACAGTTCACCGGCTTTGGCGTGACGGAAGAAAACTGGAGCGCCGAGTGGCAGCGACACGCCCTTGGGCAGGCGCAGCGGTGTCTGCACTTCGCCCGCACCTTCGAGCGGCAGCAACTTCAGCCCGGCAGGCAGGAACGGCTGCGGCACGCGATCCTGGCCGGCCGGACCGGAGGCAATGTAGCCACCGCCGGAACAGGTGACGACGTCGGGCAGCGGCTGGCGTGCGACCGCGAGCGCGAAATACAGCGCGGGTGCGTGGCGAAAATGGCTGAAGTGATCGAACAGTGTCGGTGAATACAGGCCGGAGCCAGCGGCGGCTTCGGTGACAGAGCGATCGGCGGCCGTGGTTTCGAGGCTGCCGGTGCCACCGCCGTTGACGAATTCGAGCGCGAAGCCGGCGACGTACAAACCATCGACCACGGCCTGACGGCGGAGGCTCAGCTCGCGAATCGAGCGCTGCTTGAGCCAGAGGACGATGCGGTTTTTCAGCGACTGTTTCGGTACGTCATCCGGCAATCCCGCAATCTGGCCTTCGTAGCCCATCGCGCCGCGCAGCCGCAGCGATCCGCTGCTGGCAGCGATGCGACGCGCCAGCAGTACCGCCTGCTCGGCCGTCTTCACCGGCGAACGGCGAACGCCGAAGTAAAGCCCCGGAAATGACGACGACATATCGATGTCGATCGCCAGTGTCAGACAGACGTCGTGCTCGCGTGCGATTTGCTCGGCGGCGTCGATCTGGCGTGCATCATCGATCATCAGCGTCAGCGTGGTGCCGGCGCGCGTGGCCAGCGCTGCGGCTTCAAGGTCTTCGCGGACCACGGTGGGGTAGGCGACCAGCAGATCGTCGAAACCCTGCGTCGCCAGCCACGCCGCCTCGCGCGCCGAATAGCAGAGCAGGCCTTTGAAGCGCGGGTCGAGGGCCATCACGCGCTTCATGACCTCCACGCAGCGGATCGACTTGCTGCCGAGCCGGATCGGCAGGCGGCCTGCGCGCGTCAACATCGCACGCGCATTGGCTTCGAGCCGATCGAGATCGAGCACGACCACAGGCGGCGGATGGTCGGCAAGTGCTGCGGCGAGCGCCGCATAGTCGGGTGGCCGGGGTTCGTTCATGGCAGCTCACCGCCGTTTGCAGCAAGTTCGCCGAGCAGACGCACGATGCGCGTGCGTTGGGTCTTGTTGAACGGACTCAGTTTGAACAGGTCCATCAGCCACAGACCTTCAGTCGCGAGATGAATCAGCGCCGCGCGTTCGAACGGCACGTCCTTGGCGATGGCTGGCAGGCGCTTGCGGAAGAACTCGCGAACCGGCGCGATCAGTTTCGGATCGCTGGCGACCACCGACAGCAGCGCCGCACTGACGCGGTCATTGCCGAGCGGATCACCGACCGACGCACGCACATACGCACGCAGCGTCTGCCCGGGTGCCGGGCTCGTCGGCTGCAGGTTTTCGCGCGCCGCGTGCGAGCGCTCGATCGCGCGCGTCACCAGCGCCTGCAGCAGCGCTTCCTTGCTCGGGAAGTGGTACATCACGCCGCCCTTGCTGGCCTTTGCCTGTTTTGCGACGGCATCCAGCGTCAGACGCACCGCGCCGTGTTTGACGACGACCGTTTCGGCGGCATCGAGCATCGCTTCGCGCGAGCTCGGGCGTCCGCGTACGGCGGCAGATGGAGTGGCTTTGACCATGGGCGCAACGCTAGTTCGCTGCGCGTCAGCTTGCTTGACAAAAGGCGACACCGCGCCGGAGCAGTAGACGAAAACGCGTCCATTACTGTACCGTCTGGTCGGCACATTAAAGCACCCGGGCATGGAACCGGGACACAAGAGCCGGTGGGGACTCGGCAAGAGGAAGGGCATGGCGGGAATGCCGGAAACATGGGCGTCAGCACGAGCCATCGCGCAGGGTCAGAGCTCGCAGCGTGAGGATTCGAATCTTCTGGCGGAGCTGCAGCGTTGCATCCGCGACGCATTGCCGGACGGCGGCGCGACGCTGGACGCGATCGCCGCCACGCTCGGCTTCAGTGAACGCACCTTGCAGCGACGCCTGCAGAGCGTGCAGCTCAACTTTCAGCAGCTGGTCGAACGCCTGCGCTTCGAGGCTGCCTGCCAATATCTGCTGCAGGGCGATCTGCCGCTGACCGAGATCGGCTACCAGCTCGGCTATTCGGAACCCAGTGCTTTCAGTCGCGCATTCCGGCGCTGGAGTGGCGTCAGCCCGCTGGCGTACCGGCGTCGCAGCTGAGCCGGACGGCGCGCGGTCGGCGGCGAGGCAATCGAAAAAAAGGACCGGCGATGGCCGGTCCTTTGCTGTCCACGCGCTGCCGGTCGTTCAACCGGCGCCAGCGGTTGATGCCGGCGGCACGTGATCGATCACCAGTGCGACGCGGCGGTTCGCTTCGCCATTGGCACCGTAGGCGCCCGGATCGATCTGACGATTTTTCGCCTTGCCATAACTGACCGCACGCACCTGATTGGCGGCGAGCCCGCCGGTCTGGATCAGATAGTCACGTACCGCATCGGCCCGTTCCTGTCCCAGTTTCTTGTTGTAGGCGACGGAACCGGCGGCGTCGGTGAAGCCTTCGACCGTGATGATGGTGTCCGGGTGCTGTTTGATCACTGACACAAAATCATCGAGCGCTGGCTTGTCCTCGTCGCGCAGACCGGCTTTGTCGTAGTCGAAATGCGCGGCGAGATCGACGCGGACCCGGCCCTGCAATTGCGAAATCTTGGCGTCGTATGCACTGAAGCGACTGTCGAGCTGGCTTTTCAGGTTGTCGAGATCGCTGCGCATTGCCGCGTCATTGGCTCGCAACTCGGAAATCGCGGCATCGTAATCTTCCTGCTTCACGTAGTGATGACAGCCGGCCAAGGCAATCGCGGTCACAGCCACTGCGAGGTTTCCGGCAACGGCACGCATTCTCATCTGACTCTCCATGCTCCAGTGAGCGTGTTGGGGGAAAGTCCACGGTATGAGTGCGCGATGAAGTGTGGCTGAATCTGCGTTGAATAAGGGGCGCCCCGGGAGGCTCGATCCGAGCTTCGCCGATGCGCACCGCATACCCATGCGATGAAGATCGTGCAAGGAGCTTTCATTGCCGAACACACCCGAACTCGATGCGGCGCGCGCGCGCCTGCCGGCACTCTATCGACGCGCAGAGCACGAGGTGCTGGGCGATCTGATTCCTGCTGCGCGACTCGACGGTGATGCGCGGGTGCGTGCGCGCGCGACGGCCTCGATACTGCTCGACGAGTTGCGCGATCCGAAGCGCGGCGGCTGGATCGACCGTTTCCTGCAGCAGTATCCGCTCGACACCGGTGAGGGCGTCGCACTGCTTGCACTTGCCGAGGCTTATCTGCGTGTACCGGACGCAGGCACGGCCGATGCGTTGATTCGCGACAAGCTCGCTGAGGGCGATTGGGCCGCGCATCGCGGTGCTTCGGACTCATTCCTGGTCAATCGTGCGACGTTTGGGCTGGCGATGACCCGCGCCCTGATCGACGGTGGCGAACACGCGCCAAGCTTGCGTCGCATGGCCGCGCGGCTTGGCGAGCCGGCGATCCGCACCGGCGTTGGCATCGCGATGAAGATCATGGGCGAGCAGTTCGTGCTCGGCCGCGACATTGGCGAAGCCCTGCGACGCGCACGTGGCGGCGACAATGCGCCGTTCCGCTACTCGTTTGACATGCTCGGCGAGGCGGCGCGCACGCAAGCCGACGCCGATCGCTATCTGGCCGCGTACCGTGACGCGATCATCGTGGTTGGCAAGTCGGTGCACGCTGGGCGCGATCTGTTCGCGCGCGACAGCGTGTCGGTGAAACTCTCGGCATTGCACAGTCGTTATGAAGTATTTCACGCCGATGTCGCAGTGCCGACACTGATTGCGCGCATCGTCGAACTGGCAGCGCTCGCGCGTGAGCATGGCATTGGTCTGACGATCGACGCCGAGGAAAGCGAACGTCTGGAAATGTCGCTCGACATCATCGCCGGCGTCGCCGCCAATCCCGCAATCGCCGGCTGGAATGGCCTCGGCATGGCGGTGCAGGCGTACCAGCGCCGCGCCTCTGCGGTGATCGCCTGGGCTGATGCCCTCGGTGCGGCGACCGGGCGGCGCCTGACGGTGAGGCTCGTCAAGGGCGCGTATTGGGACACCGAAATCAAGCGTGCGCAGGAGCGGGGCCTGCGCGACTATCCGGTGTTCACGCGCAAGGCGGCGACCGATGTCAGTTATCTCGCCTGTGCGAAGGCGATGCTGATTGCACCGAACATTTATCCGGCCTTTGCGACGCACAACGCGCTGTCGGTCGCGACGATTCTCGAATGGGCGGGGGATGCGCGCGACTTCGAATTCCAGCGCCTGCACGGCATGGGCGTCGGACTTTACGAGAAGCTCATGATCGAGCGTGGCATCGCCGCGCGCGTCTACGCGCCCGTGGGCGGACATCGCGATCTGCTGGCATACCTGGTCCGCCGCCTGCTCGAAAACGGCGCGAACACCAGTTTCGTTCATCAGATTGCCGATCGCCGCATCAGTGATGACGAACTGCTCGCCGATCCGGTCGTCCAGACCGAAGCGCTTGGTCTCACCGCAAATCCGGGAATCCCGATGCCGTCGGCGATCTTTGGCGCGTCGCGCCGCAATTCCGCTGGCCTTGATCTGTCCGACGCGGCGACGCTCAGCTCATTGCGCATGGCGATGGAAAGCATCCGGGCCGACGCACATCATGCGGCACCGATGATCGGCGGCAATGCCCGGGATGGCGAGTCGCGTCCGGTACTCGATCCCGCCGATACGCGCCGCGTCGCGGGCACGGTTGTCGATGCGACGCCGACGGATGTCGCCGACGCGATCGCGCGCGCCGTCGCCGCGCAGCCGTATTGGAACGCACGCCCGGTCGCTGAACGCGCAGCCTGTCTGGAACGCGCCGCGGACGCGATCGAGGCCGATCGCGAGGCCTTGATGACGCTGGCCGTCAGCGAGGCCGGCAAGAGCGTTGCCGATGCGCTTGCCGAAGTACGCGAGGCGATCGACTTCTGTCGTTACTACGCGGAACAGGCAAAGGCGCGGTTCGCGCCGCTGCCGTTGCCGGGGCCGACCGGCGAGCGCAATGAATTGCAGCTCGTCGGCCGTGGCGTATTCGCGTGCATCAGTCCGTGGAACTTCCCGCTGGCGATCTTCGTCGGCCAGATCAGTGCGGCGCTGCTTGCGGGTAACGCCGTCATCGCCAAACCTGCACCACAAACACCGCTGATCGCCGCACGTGCCGTGCGTCTGCTGCTCGAGGCCGGTGTGCCGGGTGAGGTGTTGCACTTCGTGCCGGGTGGCCCCGACGTTGGGCAGGCGCTGGTGGCGGACGTCCGCATCGCCGGCGTCGCGTTCACCGGTTCGACCGCAACGGCGCGTCGTATCGCACGCACGCTGCTTGCCGACGACGCACGGCCGATTGCGCCACTGATCGCTGAAACCGGCGGTCTCAACGCGATGTTCGTCGACTCGACCGCCTTGCCCGAACAGGTGATCGCCGATGTCATCGTCTCGGCGTTCCAGAGCGCCGGTCAGCGCTGCTCGGCGCTGCGCCTGTTGTGTCTGCAGGAAGAAATCGCCGAGCGTGTGTTGAAGATGTTGAAGGGCGCGATGGCCGAACTGGTGATCGGCGATCCGGCGCAGTTTTCCAGCGACCTTGGACCGGTGATCGACGCGGCTGCCAGGACAAACCTGCTTGCGCACATCGAGACCCATCACTTTGACGTGATCGCGCAATGCGCGCTGTCGACGGCTTGCGAGCATGGCCACTTCGTGGCGCCGACGGTAATCCGCCTGCGGCAGATCGAAGATCTCAGGCGCGAGGTCTTCGGTCCCGTGCTGCATGTCGCGACGTTCAAGTCTGGCGAACTTGAGCTTGCGGTGCAGCGCGTCAACGCCAGCGGTTATGGCTTGACAATGGGATTGCACAGTCGCAGCGAGGAGACCCTGCAGCGCGTTCGTGCGATCGCCAAGGTCGGCAATCTGTACGTCAACCGCTCGATGATCGGCGCCGTGGTCGGCAGCCAGCCATTCGGAGGTGAAGGCTTGTCCGGTACCGGCCCGAAGGCCGGTGGTCCGCACTATCTGCAGCGCTTCGCAACCGAACGGACGCTGTCGGTCGACACGACTTCGGCGGGCGGCAATGCCAGCCTGCTCAGCATGGACAGTTGAGCGGGCGCCTGGACTGCCGGCTTTCAGCGTGGTGAAACTTCGAGCGCGCCGAGCGCCAAATCGCTGTGATGCAGCTCGCAGTCGAAGCGCCCGGCGTGATCGGCGGTGAAGCGCAGACTGGCCGGCTGATTGGCGTGAATCGTCAGATGCAGGTCATAGCCATGCACGTGCAGCTCATCGTCATGATCGCTGTCGATGGTGATCTCGACGGTGTCGCCGGTTTGCATCGCGATCCGTTCCGGTCCCTCCAGGCGATGACCGTCGCGGACCACCCAGCCGATCCGATGCACGGCTGGATCGGTGGTGATGGCGGCCGGCATCGCTGTGGCGTCATCGACAGTGGGCGCGCTCAGGGGCGTAGTGGATGCGCCCGGTCGCAGCCAGACAAACAAGGCGGCGAGTACCAGCGCGCCGAACGCGACAAACAGAAGAGCAGTTCTATTCATGGCGTACAGCTTATCGGCTTCGCGCGAAAAATTTGTCTAGCGATATTTACTAGCGCACACGATCGGTAGCGGCGTATACGATGCGGGATGCCGGTTGACTGCGATTTGCAGACGTCCGCGATGATCCGGGGGGATCGGAAAATGCTGAAATCCGCGATGCGTCATTCGGTGCGGGGAATATCGGCGCTGCTGTTTGCATGCGCACTTGTTGCTTGCGGCAGCAGCAGCCCGGTATCGTCGAGCGCACAAAACGCCACGCCGCGCGTCGAACCGGTCACGCGTTACGACATGGCCAATGCCTGCTATGCGCTGCAGTCGGTGACCGACAAAACCTATGCAAGGCGCGCTGCCAATGGCAACTACGTGCTGGCGGCTGCGGTGCGCACGGACGCCGACCCGTTCTTCATGAAGCCGAGTGCCCTTGGCAAATATCTGTTGTACGCGGATGACGAATCACTGCTTGCCGTGCGCAGCGACGCCGGTGGCAGCGACAGCGTCACCAGTGTCAGCAAACCTGCCGAGGTCGCGGACTGGACGGTCGACACCACATCCGACGGCAGCTTCACGCTCTATTCGGCGTCCGCGGACCGCTATCTGACGACGGATCCGAATGATGCGACGCTGGTGCTCGCCAGTGATCAAGGGCTGGCCGGCAAGTTCAGGTTTGTACCGGCATCCGGGTGCGAGGCTTTCCCGGAAATCGGCCTCGACGCGATTGGCACGACGTACAAAGGGCAGGGCATCGACAAGCCGGTGCTCGGGTTTGCCGACGTTCATTCGCACATGAGCGCGACGACCTTCCTCGGGGGCGCGCACTATGGCGCGCCGTTCAGCCGCTTCGGCGTCACCGAGGCGATGGGCAATTGCGCGGCCCAGCACGGACCCAACGGCACGCTCGATCTGGTCGGCAATCTACTCGGGCCAAACGGTTCGCCGCTCGGTGCGCACGATACCCAGGGTTGGCCAACCTTCGTCGACTGGCCGCGGCGCGATGCGCTGACGCATGAAGCGATGTACTACCGCTGGATTCAGCGCGCGTGGCTCGCCGGCCTGCGGCTGATGGTCAACAACGTGGTCGAGAACGAAGTGCTGTGCCGGCTCGAATCCGCCGCGATCGCCGCCAACGATCTCGGCCACGATCTGAGTTCGGTGGTGCCGGATCTCAGCAAGCTGCCGAATCCAGCGGCTTGCAACGAGATGGAAAGCGCGGTCGGCCAGATCCAGTTCATGCGCGACATGCAGGACTACATCGACGCGCAGGAAGGCGGCCCCGGCAAGGGCTGGTTCCGCATCGTCGAGACACCGGCCGAGGCGCGCAAGGTGATCAACGACGGCAAGATGGCGGTCGTCCTCGGCATCGAGATTTCGCATCTGTTCAACTGCAGCGTGAAGCAGCCCGGCGGCCTGGCGGAAATCGACGGCTGCGACAAGGACGAGATCGATACACAGCTCGATCGTCTGCATGATCTCGGCGTGCGGCAGATGTTCCCGGTCCACGAATTCGACAACGGCTTCGGCGGCAACGGCATCTTCGACGGCTTCGTGCTCAACGTCGGCAATTTTGTCGACACCGGCAAGTTCTGGGATACCTACGACTGCCCGCAGGACGATTATTTCTTCGGGCCGGGCGCGCACATGAAGACGTCGATCCCGGGGCCGGCCAATCCGCTGACCGATCTGCTGACCAACGCAACCGCCGGCATCCTGCCGCTGTATCGCGACACGCTCCAGTGTAACAAGCGCACGCTGACCGACCTCGGCCGTTACGCGATCGGCAAGATGATGGAGAAAAAGATCATCATCGAAGTCGATCATCTCGAACTGAAGATGAAGAGCGAGCTGCTGGACATCGCCGAGCAGCAGACGCCGGTTTATCCGCTGGTGTCATCGCATGGCGGGCATGGCGGCATCAGCATGACGCAGGCCCACCGCCTGCTCGCCGACGGCGGTTATCTGTATCCGTCCAAGGGCAACGGCCGGCAATTCGTCGACGATCTCGACAAGCTGCGACCGCTGGCTGACGATCGCTATCTGTTCGCGATGGGCTACGGCGCCGATACCAACGGCCTGGCGACGCAGTCCGGTCCGCGCGGTGCGGATGCCGTGCCGGTGAAGTATCCGTTCACCCTGTTCAAGGGCAAGGACTGGCCGAGCGAATTTGCGCGGATACAGCCGATCACCTTCGATGAGTCCGCGGTGCCGGAAGGGCATCGCGCATTCGACATCAACAGTGAGGGGCTCGCGCAGTACGGCATGATCGCCGACTGGGTCGAGGCGGTGCGGATCGAAGGCGGTGAGCCGGCGCTGCGTGATCTCTACAACTCGGCGGAGTTGTATCTGCAGGTCTGGGAACGCACGCTGGCGCGCTGACCTCGTTCGGCGTGACGCGTTGAAAGGCCGCCGGCGATCAATCCGCCGGCGACCGCTTTCAGTCGCGGATGAAATACGGCACGGCCGACAGCCCGACACCGATCAGCGCCAGCGCGTACACGTTCGGCACGAAATACGGATAGATCATCAGCGCCAGTCCGCACAACAGCGGCACCAGCCGCGCCTGCTTCTTGCCGTACAGGAAGTAGCCGAGACCGATCGAGCCGAACAGCAGGCCCCAGAGCAATGTCGCCGTTGTCATGCCAGCAGTATGGCGGCTCGAGTCAAGCACTGAAATGGCCGTGGGCGGAGCATCGACCGATGAATCAGCCTGCGGCTCGCCTCAACTTCAATTCACTCGCGAACGCCTGTCCCGCGCTGGCCCACGTGCCGCGCGCCGGCCTGATCCGCGGCGCCACGCCGCTGCAGATGTTGCCGAATGCGGAGCAGATCTATATCAAGCGCGACGATCTTTCCGCTGCCGATTACGGCGGCAACAAGATCCGCAAGCTCGATTTCCTGCTGGCTGACGCGCTTGCACGCGGTCGCCGTGAGCTGACGG
>DATCXY010000413.1:0-6573 GCA_036570585.1 Solimonas sp.
CGTGCAGGCTCCGCGCGCGTTGCCGCGGTTGATCCAGATCCCGCGTGAAGTGACCGGCAGCGGGCCGTACGACTTCGTGTTTTTGTCCAGCGTCATTCACGCCTCCGTCGACGAACTGTTTCCGGGCATGCAGGCCGGCGGCTGTTTCCAGTTCCGGCTGACGCGCAATTCGGATCTGCTGGTCGACGAAGAGGAAGCCAAGGATTTGATGGAGGCGCTCGAAGGCGAGCTCTCGCAGCGGCAGTGGGGCGACATCGTGCGGCTTGAGGTCGCGCACAATTGCCCGGAACAGATGTGGCAATACCTGACCGACGTTGCGCAACTGACCGCCGATGACGTGTTCCAGGTCAATGGCCCGGTCAATCTCAATCGTCTGCTGGCGATTCCGGACATGGTCGATCGCCCGGACCTGAAATATCCACTGTTCGTGCCGCGCGTGGCCAAGGCACTGTCGGGCGATCTGTTTGCGGCAATCCGCGAGCGCGATCATCTGCTGCATCATCCCTACGATTCGTTCGTACCGGTCGTCGAATTCCTGCGTCAGGCGGCGCGCGATCCGAAAGTGCTGGCGATCAAGCAGACGCTGTATCGCACCGGCGATCAGTCGTCGATCGTCGATGCGCTGGTCGATGCGGCACGCAACGGCAAGGAAGTTACGGTCGTGGTCGAACTGCGCGCGCGCTTCGACGAGGCCAACAACATCGATCTTGCGGAGAAATTGCAGGACGTCGGCGCACATGTCGTTTACGGCGTGGTCGGCTACAAGACGCACGCCAAGATGTGCCTGATCGTGCGGCGCGAAGAAGCGGCGGTCGACGGTCCCTCGGCGCTGCGCCAGTACGCGCACCTTGGTACCGGCAACTACCACCCGAAGACCGCGCGCCTGTACACCGACTACGGTTTGTTCACCGCCGATCCAGTGATCTGCCGCGATGTGCATGCGGTATTCCTGCAGCTGACCAGCCTTGGCAAGGTGATGAAACTCGATCGCCTGCTGCAGTCACCGTTCACGATGGCCAAGGAACTGCACAGCAAGATCGAGCGCGAGATCGCACACGCGCAGGCCGGCCGGCCGGCGAAGATCATCGCCAAGATGAACGCGCTGGTGGAACCGGAAATGATCCGTGCGTTGTACCGCGCCTCGCAGGCCGGTGTGCGAGTCGATCTGATCGTGCGCGGCATGTGCTCGCTGCGGCCTGGCGTGAAGGGGCTGTCCGAGAACATTGAGGTGCGCTCGGTGATTGGTCGTTTCCTCGAGCATCATCGCGCGTGCTATTTCGAAAATGGCGACAGTCCGGAGCTGTATTTGTCGAGCGCGGACTGGATGGAGCGCAATCTGTTCAAGCGCGTCGAAGTGGCATTCCCGGTCCTCGACAAACATTTGCGCAAGCGTGTGCTCGCCGACTTGCACGGCTATCTCGAAGACACCGCGCAGAGCTGGTTTTTGCAAGCCGACGGTACTTACCGGCGTGCCGGGCGCATCGATGGCAAGTCCGCTCAGCAGAAGTTTCTCGACGACTGAAGCGCCACGGCCCGCAGAAAAATTCCGGGCGGATTCCGTCAGGCGAGCTGCAGGCGTAGCGGCGTTGCGGCCAGATATTGCACCTCGCGCTGCAGGTCGGCGTGTGTCAGCGGATGACGTTCCAGCCAGTTTGCATGGCGAAAGCCGAGTTGTACGCGCTTGCGTGTCGCCTCGATCTGCAGCGGCGGCCGCAGACCTGGTTTGCGCGAACGATGCAGCAGGTAGGCCAGGCGCAGCATGATGGCGAGCCGTCGCACGGGTTCGCGCCATTCTTCGGGTAGTCCGGCGGTGCTCGTTGCCGCGAACTTGCCCCGGTGCAAGCGCAGAAGCGCGGCCAGTATCAACTTGTCCGTTTGTGAAAAGCCCTGCAGATCGCTGTGCTGGACGATGTACTCGCTGTGCTTCTGATAGCTGTTGTGACTGATCGCCAGACCCGTTTCGTGCAGCTGCGCCGCCCAGCGCAGGAACGGCAAAGTGGTCGCACGATCAAGAGCCCACACGGGCGCGAGCTGTTCGTAGATGCGCAGCGCGGTACGTTCGACGGCCCGCGCGTGTTCGGCATCGACGCCGTAGCGTTGCGCCATTGCCTGCACCGCGTCATTGCGGACATCGCGGTTGCTCAGTCGGCCGAACAGATCGTGCAGCACGCCCTCACGCAGCGCGCGGTCGGAGGTCTGCATGCGTTCGATCTGCAAGGTGTCGAACACGCCAGCGAGCGCCGCCAGCCCGCCGATGAACACCGGACGGCGGTCGTCGCGCAAAGCGGGGAAGTCGATGTCGACGATACGGCGCCGATGCAGCGTCAGCTCGATCAGGTTTTCAAGCGCGTCGCGGGTGATTTCGTCTGTGATCCAGTCGTGCTCGCGCATCACGCGCCAGATGCCGCGGATGGTGCCGGACGATCCGATCACCTGATCCCAGCCCGCGTCGCGATAGGGCTGCTTGAGGAATTCCAGTTCCACCCCGGCGGCCAGCCGCGCGCGCCGGAAGCGCGCGGCGCTGATCATGCCGTCGCCGAAGAAGCGCTGCGTGTGGACGACGCAGCCGAGCGACACCGACTCCATCAGTTTCGGCTTGTCGCCGCGGCCGATGATCAACTCGGTGCTGCCGCCGCCGATATCAACCACCAGTCGTCGCGGGCGCGCGCGGCTGCGGCCCTGCATCACGCCGCTGTAAACCAGACGCGCTTCCTCGGCGCCGGCGATCACTTCGATCGGGTGCCCCAGCGCGGTCGTGGCGGCGGCGACAAACTCGTTGCCGACCGCGAGCTTGCGCATGGTGTTGGTGCCGACTGCGCGCACCTGGTGTGCCGGAATGCCGCGCAGACGTTCGCCGAAGCGCCGCAGGCAGGCCAGCGCGCGTGCCGCAACCGGGGGCGACAGATGGCGATCGGCGCGTAGCCCTGCCGCCAGGCGCACGGAGTCGCGCATCCGGTCGATGACACGCAGTTCATTGCCATCGCGTCTGGCGACCAGCAGGTGAAAGCTGTTCGAGCCCAGATCGATGGCGGCAAATTCCTGCGCGCGGCCGGTACCCTTAGGCGGCATGAGGCGGCAGTGGACAGACGGCAATGGCGGCCATGAGCGAAGGATCTGGCGCGGAAATGGCTGGTCAGCGTAACAGTTCAATCGTTGCAGACTCCAGAAACGCTGGGCAATCGGGCTGGCTCATGTGTCTTCAGCGTTGACCGCTGGGCGTAATTCCCGGAACATATTGCGGCTGGATTCGGGTTCATCTACATCCGCCCTGGTTTTGGGAGCTCTACCATGAAGTTTGCGCGTTGGGGCGTTATCGCCCTCGCCGCTCCGCTTGCCCTCGTGCTCGCCGCGCCTGTCCAGGCTGCGGACGGCAATGTCGAGGCAGGCCGCGTCAAGGCCAACACCTGCATGGGATGCCACGGCATTCCGAAGTACTACAACGTTTATCCGACCTATCGCGTGCCCAAGCTTGGCGGCCAGTCGGCGGAATACATCGCCGCCGCACTGAACGAGTACAAGAGCGGTAACCGCGCGCACGGCACGATGCACGCGCAGGCAGCGAGCCTGTCCGATCAGGACATCGCCGATATCGCCGCGTTCCTCGCCACCGCGCCCAAGCACCCGTAAAGGTCGAATCATGAAGCGTTCGATTGCATCTTTCCCGACTTTGGCCCTGTCCTTTGCCTTGCTTGGCCTCGCGCCGGCCGGTTCCGCGCTCGCGCAGAGCGCCGCCCCGGAAAAGGCCGCGACCTGTACCGCCTGCCACGGCGAGCGCGGCGCCAAGCCGATCGCACCGACCTATCCAGTGCTCGCCGGTCAATACATGAACTACCTCGAGCGCGCACTGCTCGAATACAAAACCGGCGACCGCAAGAATCCGATCATGGCCGCGCAAGCCGCGTCGCTGTCGGAAGACGACATCAAGGCACTGGCCACCTACTTCGCGGAGCAGGAAAGCCCGCTGTACACACCGATCGTCGGTGACGCCACACCGGAAACGCCCTGAAGGCGTGATGTTTCAAGGGGCGCGATACCGGACGGTGTCGCGCCTTTTTTTGTGCGCGCGATTCATCGGGAGTGCTGAATCACGCGCGAGACAGGCGGGGGGAATCGATGAAAGTTGCACACGGAATATTGGGTACAGCGTTGCTGCTCGGTGTCAGTGGCGTCGCGCAGGCCGGTGGTTCGGTCAGTGGCGGCATTGGCTGGCGTCATCTTGGCGGGAGCGACTGGCGCGCCATCGGCGCGGAGAGCCAGCCGACGCTCGGCGTGCTCACCGATATCGAACTCGGTCATAGCCCTTTGTATGCCACCGTCAGCGGTCAGGTTTCGGCGAGCGATATCGATGACGACATCGTCGACGATGGCGTCGCAGCCGTCTTCGACCTGGCAGTTGGCCTCAAGCTGATGGCGCGTCAGGGCATGTTCCGTCCGTATGCCGCCGCCGGGCTGACTTCGACCGGCGTCGCGGTGTCGTATGACGACGAAGACGGCGACGAGAGTGACGACAGCGACCAGACATTCGGTTACTTCGTCGGTGCTGGCGGCCAGTTTCACATCGGCCGGCATTTCGTCACCGGCATCGACGCGCGCTGGATTCTGGGCACGGACAAGCTCGATTTCGACGGTCCGCACGAAGACGGTGACTCATTCGTCGCGATGGCGACGTTTGGGTTCGCTTGGGGCGAATAGACGAGCGGCGCAGTGGTGGGATCGGCGGCTCGCCCACATGCGCAGTGTCACGTCAGGTCGGTGCTGTTCCCTGTGCTGACGTTCGCGCCTTAAAATGGCCGCGATCCATCGATGGATCAAAAATAAAAAGGAAAGTCAGATGACGATGCTGAAAGGGATTGCAGCCGCCGCACTGGTGTTGGGGCCGACGTTTGCGTTTGCCGCTACGCCGGGTTATCTGGATGGCTATTACATCGCCGATTCCAAGCTCAAGCTGGAAGGGTCGGGCGCCTCAGCGGACGATAATGGCGACGGATTTGGGCTGCGGGTACGTGCTCCGATTGGCGATGCAGTATTCGTCGTTGCCGAGTACCAGACCGCCACCGTAGATAATTTTGCCGGCGGCGGCTTCGATGTCGATATCGACCAGATCCGGGCTGGACTCGGGTATATGTTTGGTGAGCCGCAATTGCGTTTCGGCGGTGTTGCCGAGTATGTCCATCTCAAGCTCGATGCAGGTGGCGGAGACGACTTGAAGCCTGATGGCTACGGTTTGCATGGACGTGTCGAGTTTGCGCCGATATCGGCGGCGACGCTGTACACCCAGCTTGGCTACGTGCATGTCAGCGACCATGGCACGGCCGACGGGTTCGAATGGCAAATCGGCGCGGCCTACAACTTCACGCCGATGTTCGGCGCGTTCGTTGATTATCGCGCGACTGACTTGGATGCTGACGATGTCGACTACAAGCTCAATGATGTGCGTCTCGGTCTGCGCTGGAATTTCGGCGTGATGTAAGCGGATCAACAATGCAAACAAAACGCCCCGCTCGAAGCGGGGCGTTTTGCATTGCGGCGTTGCTTACTCGTCGAGGAACGAACGCAGGTAGTTCGCGCGGCTCGGATGGCGCAGCTTGCGCAGCGCCTTGGCCTCGATCTGGCGAATGCGCTCGCGGGTGACGTCGAACTGCTTGCCGACTTCTTCGAGCGTGTGGTCGGTGTTCATGTCGATGCCGAAGCGCATCCGCAGCACCTTGGCCTCACGCGGGGTCAGCGATGCGAGGATCTCGTGCGTGGCCTCGGACAGCGACTGCGAGGTCGCCGATTCCTGCGGCGAGACCGCGGCGGTGTCTTCGATGAAGTCGCCGAGGTGTGAATCCTCGTCGTCGCCGATCGGCGTTTCCATCGAGATCGGTTCCTTGGCGATCTTCAGCACCTTGCGGATCTTGTCCTCGGTCATCTCCATTTCCTTGGCCAGTTCTTCCGGCGTGGCCTCGCGGCCGAACTGCTGCAGCATCTGGCGGGAAATGCGGTTCAACTTGTTGATCGTCTCGATCATGTGCACCGGGATGCGGATGGTGCGCGCCTGGTCGGCGATCGAGCGGGTGATCGCCTGGCGGATCCACCAGGTGGCATAGGTCGAGAACTTGTAACCACGGCGGTATTCGAACTTGTCGACCGCCTTCATCAGGCCGATGTTGCCTTCCTGGATCAAGTCGAGGAACTGCAGGCCGCGGTTGGTGTACTTCTTGGCGATCGAGATCACCAGGCGCAGGTTGGCCTCGACCATTTCCTTCTTGGCCTTGCGCGCCTTGGCTTCACCGTAGGCCATGGCCCGGGTGATGTCCTTGAGGTCGGCAAGGGTCACCATCATCGCCTTCTCGAGGGCGATGGTGGCTTCCTGCTCGGCGACGATCTGGTCCTTGACGTCGCGCAGGCCGCTCGACCATTTCTGCTTGCGCTTGAGGACGTCGTCGACCCACTGCAGGTTGGTCTGGTTGCCGTCCCATGCGCGGATGAAGTCCTTGCGCGGCATCTTGGCCACGCGCACCGACAGGTCGAGGATGCGGCGCTCGTGGTCCTTGATCGCGCCCTGGACTTCGCGCAGGTTGCGCACCAGGG
>DATCXY010000414.1:0-8388 GCA_036570585.1 Solimonas sp.
GCTATCTCGAGAATTACGAATTTGGCCTGGTCCGCAACGCGCTGCATGAGCGTCGCACGCTGTATCGCATTGCGCCGCATCTGGTGCGGCCGCTGAACTTCATCCTGCCGATGTGGAAGGGGCCGCGTGCCAGTCCGTTTCTGGTGTCGGCCGGCCTCGTGGTTTACGACTTGCTCGCGTTTGGTAGCCGGCCGGTGCAGCCGCATCGGCATTACCGCGCGCGTCAACTGCTCGCGGCCTATCCGTTTGTCGATCGCGAGAAGTTGCTCGGCGGCTTTCGTTACGGCGACTGCCAGGAAGACGACGCACGCATGACGCTGACCGTGGTCGCCGCCGGACAGCGCGCCGGCGTGGTCTGCGCGAACCGTGTTGCGGCGACGCGCTTCATCGAAGCGGACGGCGAGGTCTGCGGCGCTGAAGTCGAGGATCGCGTCAGCGGCGAGCGCTTGTCGATTCGCGCCAAGGTCGTCGTCAACGCGGCCGGTCCGTGGGGGCCGGCGCTGCTCGGCGATGCAGCGCCCAAGGTCAAGCTGGTCAAGGGCACGCATCTGGTATTGCCGGCGATCGCCGGCTGCAACGAAGCGTTCCTGCTGACCGCCAGGGATGGCCGCGTGTTCTTCGTCATCCCGTGGTACGGCCGCACGCTGGTCGGCACCACTGAATCAACGGTCAGCACGCCAGCGCAAGCGCAGCCGACCGACGAAGAGACCGACTACCTGCTGGCTGGCGTGCGCTCCGGTCTGCCCGGCGTGAGCTGGACGCGCGACGATGTCATCGCGCGTTTTGCCGGCGTGCGCATGTTGCAGGCCGAGGACACCGCCTCGCTGTCCGAGGTCACGCGCGAATTCGCGGTGCGCCGGCCACGGCCGAAACTGATCATGCACATCGGCGGCAAATACACGACCTCGCGCCACGACAGCATCTCGATCGTCGATGCGGTATTTGATGAATTGGGGCGCCGTGCGCCGCCATCGAGCACGCAGACGCGGCCGCTGCCGGGTGCGCCGCAGGGCAATTTCGAGAACTGGCAGGCGCAGGCGATCGCCGAACTGGCGGCGCTCGGCGTCGATCTCGAAGCGTCGCGCTGGCTGACGTTGCGGCACGGCAGCGACATCAGCGCGATCGCGGCGCTGATCGCCGCCCACCCGTCGCTGGCCAGGCGCGTTCACGCCGACGCACCGTTCGTGCACGCCGAGGCCGTGCATGCGGTGCGCGCCGAGATGGCGTTGTCGGTCGACGATCTCGCGCGGCGGCGAATGCCGCTGCAATTGCTGGTGCGTGATGACAGCTGGCGCGCGCCACTGCTCGCAACGCTCGCGGCCCACGGCCACGCGGACATTCAATAGGTGGTCGCTGAGGAGAATTCCTCAGCGCCTCGCAAGCGGCTTGCCTGCCTTCCGACAAGCGGTAGCAATCCGCTTGTCCGCGGTGGCATGGTGTGGCTCGTGGTCTCCAATAATTCACGCTGATCTGTTGTGACGTTCCCCGGCGTCAGCCCGGCCCGCTCTTGACGGTGCCGGTCGGTTCAGAAAATAAAATGAAGGAGAGAACAATGTCCCCGTTCCGAATTGCCCCCGTCCTGCTCGCCCTGGCCCTTGTCGCCTGCGGCAACGCAAACGACGACGACAGCGGCCTGCAAGGCAGCGACGCCAACGCGTATTCACTGTTCGATCCGGTCGCCGCGAGCGCCGTCATTCCATTTCCGTTCGACGGCCTGTTCAACGGCACGACCGATGGCACGCTGAACATCCCCAATGGCGCCGCCGACAACGCCGTGCCGTTCGTCACCGCCGCCAACAAGCTGGATGGGTTCTCGACGACCGCCTCGCTGTTCACGGACTTCATCGGTCATGTCGACGTCGCGCATGCGCTTGATATCAATGCGACCACGCATCTGCCGGGCGTGCTGGTCATCGATGCGTCGACGCTGACGCCGCTGATCCCGGGCGTCGATTACCGCGTGCAGTCGTCGCCGGCGATCGATCCGGACACCGGTGTGCCGCTCAACGTGCTGCGCACGCGCATGCTGATCGAGCCGCTGAAGCCGCTCAAATCGGCAACGCAATATCTCGTCGTCGTCACCCGTCAGGTGACGTCGACCGACGGCGTGCCGGTCGAGGCCGCCGATCTGTTCCGCGTCGTGCGTTCGGAGACGCCGGTTTCGCAGCAGACCGAACCCGCACTGTCGGAACTGAACGACACGCAGCGTGCGACGCTCGAAGGCATCCGCCAGCAGTTCGCACCGATCTTCAACGGCCTCGCCGCCAAGGGCATCACGCGCGACAACATCGTCATCGCCTGGCCGTTCACGACGCAGAACGCGACCGCGACGCTGAAAGCGATGGGCCAGCAGGCGATCGCGCACCAGATCACCGTCGTCAACAGCGGCCTGAATACCGGCACCGCGTCCGGTGGCCAGCTGCCGCCGATCGCCGATGTCTACGCCGGTTCAATGACCGTGCCGTACTACCTCGGCTCGCCGAGTGAAGGCAATCCGACTGCGCCGCTGACGTCGTACTGGCAGGCCGATCCCAGCAAGCCGGCGCCGGCGGGCACACTCGCACCGGTCGGCGCGCCGTGCGCGGTGCTGGCACCGAGCGTCAGCACCACGACCTGCTATCCGATGCCGAAGGAACAGAGTGAACAGACCATCCCGGTGCTGGTGACGATCCCGAACGCCAACAGCGGCAAGACCATGCCCGCCGACGGCTGGCCGGTGGTGATTTTCCAGCACGGCATCACCGGCAACCGCACGCAGATGATCGCGATCGCACCGGCGCTCGCCGCCGCGGGCTTCGCGACGGTCGCAATCGATCTGCCGCTGCATGGTTTGCCGCCGAATGATCCGTCGCGCGTGCCGGGCGTGCCCGAACGCACCTTCGATCTCGACGTGATGAATAACGCGACCGGCGCCGCAGGCGCGGATGGCATCGCCGACAGTTCCGGCGCGAGCTTCATCAATCTGTCGAGTCTGCTGACCAGTCGCGACAACAACCGTCAGGCGGTCTCCGACCTGCTGACGGTGCAGAAGTCGGTCGGCGGCACGCTGGTGCTGGCACCGCAGATCGTCGATGGCGCGCCGACCGGCCAGTTCGTGCCGACCGGCATCAAGTTCGATGGCGCGAATATCCGCTACGTCGGCCATTCGCTCGGTGCGATCACGATGGCCGCCTTCCTCGGCGTCGATACCGACACCGGGGCCGCGGTGCTGGCGATGCCCGGCGGCGGTATTGCCCGGCTGCTCGATGGCTCGGCCGCATTCGGTCCGCGCATCGCGGCCGGTCTTGCCGCGGCCAGCGGCGGCGACATCACTGAGGGCAACGACAATTACGAGACCTTCCTGCGCTTTGCGCAGACCGCCGTCGATTCGGCCGATCCGCTGAACTTCGCTGCCGCCGCCAGCGCGCAGCATCCAATCCTGATGCTGGAAGTGCGCGGCGACGCGGTGGTGCCGAACTGCACGATCGCCGGTGACGCCAACTGCCCGGCGACCGACACCATTCCCGTGTCCGGTTATCTGTCCGGTGCCGATCCGCTCGCGCGATTGCTCGGTCTGGATTTCGTGCCGGGTCCGGCGCAGACCGATGTGCTGACGGTTCCGGCCGCCGCGCAGGTGCTGACCGGCGATGCGGCGCGCAACAACGTCGTGCGCTTTGCCGCCGGTGACCACGGTTCGATCCTGAGCCCCGCCGCGTCGCTGGACGTGACCTGTGAAATGCAGGGTGAAGCCGCAGCATTCGCCGCAACCAACGGCACCGTGCTGAAGATCGGCAATCCGTGCCCCGGCGCGCAATAAGAACGAGGAGATCTCCAGATGAAAACCATAATCAAGAAAAGCCTCATCGCCAGCGCCGCCGCTCTCATTTTCAGTGCGCCGGCCTGGGCGTATACCGACAATGTCGCCGGTCTCGACCTGCAATTGAACAACCGCGTCACGCTCGGCAGCGCCTGGCGCATCGAGTCGCGCGATCCGGATCTGGTCGCGATCAGCAAGGGCGGGCGCGCGAACTCGAACAATGACGACGACGGCAACCTGGCGTTCGACAAGGGCGATGTCGTCTCGGCAGCCGCCAAGATCACGTCCGACCTGACACTGAGCAAGGGCAACTTCGGCCTGTTCGTGCGCGGCAGTTACCTGTTCAACCAGCGTCTCAACGATCACGACTTCTTCAATCCGGACAACTACTACACGCCGGGCGCGTTCGATCCGGGCTACGGCACGGCGCCGAGCGGCAACGTCTCGGTCGCGCCGATTTCCGAATATCGCCACAAGACCCGCAAGGTCCGCGACTACACCGGCAACGATGCCGATCTGCTCGATGCCTACGTCTATGGCACGTTCGACTTCGGTGATCGCGAACTGGCCGTGAAGCTCGGCCGCCAGGTACTGAACTGGGGCGAGTCGAGTTTCGTGCTCAACGGCATCAACAGCATCCTGGCATTCGACTCCAACCAGCTGCATGTGCCCGGTGACGAACTCGACGAGATCGTGATTCCGGAAAGCATGCTGTGGTTGTCGATGGGGGTGGCGAAGAACGTTTCGATGGAAGCGTTCTACCAGTTCGATGCGCCGCGCACGCAGCCGGATGCGGCGGGCACGTTCTGGGCGACCAATGACTTCGCGGCGGTCGGCGGCACGCGCGCCGATCTGTCGTTTGGCCTGGCGCCGGAGGGCACGCCGAACGAGACGATCCCGCGTCTGCCCGACAACAAGCCGGGCAAGAGCGGCCAGTTCGGCGGCAAGGTGAGTTTCTTCATCCCGGCGCTGAACGAGATGGACCTGTCGTTCTACGCGATGAAGTACAACAGCCGCCTGCCGGTGATCAGCGGCATTTCCAAGTCCAGCTATGCCGCGCCGTCGGAAACCGGACGCTACTTCATCGAATATCCGGACGACATCCCGCTGTATGGCGTGTCGTTCAACACCACGGTCGGGCCATGGGCCGCGCAGGGCGAATACAGTCTCAAGGTCGATCAGCCGCTGCAGGTCGATGACGTCGAGCTGCTGCTCGCCGGCGTCGGCGCGCCGAGTCAGGTCACGCCGCCGCCGGCTGCGCCGGTCGGCTCGGCACTCGGCAACAAGTACATTCGCGGCTATCGCCGCCACGATGTCAGCCAGGTCGATCTGTCGGTGACGCGCCTTGCCGGGCCGATGCGCTGGATCGGTTCCGACCAGTTGCTGTTCCTCGCCGAAGCCGGTGCCGTCTACGTTCACGATCTGCCGCCGGAGAGTGAACTGCGCTTCGAAGGGCCGGGCACCTATCGGCCGGGCGATGCCGCCGTCGCCGCACTGGTGTCGAGTCAGATCGGCGCGCCGCTGGCCCAGAACAAGGGTGGCTACGCGACGGACTTCTCGTGGGGCTACAAGCTGCTGGCGCGCCTGACCTATAACAACGTGCTCGGCCCGTTCCGGCTCGAACCGCAGCTGCGCTTCGACCACGACGTCAAGGGCGTGACGCCGACGCCGCTGCTGAACTTCGTCGAGGACCGCAAGATGCTCAACGTCAGCGTCACCGGCTACTACCTGCAGTCGTGGTCGGCGGAAGTCGGCTACACGGCGTACTTCGGCGGTGGCAAGGGCAACCTGCTGGCCGATCGCGACACCGTCGACGCGGTGCTCAAGTACGTGTTCTGAAGTCTGGGTTTCGTGGACGGCCCGGGGGCCGTGTGAGGGGACCATGGGCCGGCGATCTGCCGGCCCTTTTTTGTTCTTCCGGGGAAAGGCTTCACTGCAGACACCGCGCTGCCCCTCACCCCAGCCCTCTCCCCGCAAGCGGGAGAGGGAGCATCACTCTCCCAGTGAGGTTGTAGGAGCGCGCCTTGCGCGCGACCTTGCCAGCATCGTGCAAGGCGCCCCCGGCAAGAGCGCAGGTCGCGAGCGAAGCAAGTTGCCCTACGGGCCGCTATCGCGCGCGTCGCTCCTGCCAGTCGTTGATAGGCCCTTATTCCATAATTTTCTGTCGTTATGCCTGTCGCCAGCGCACGATTTTGGTATCGTGCGCGCCCCGTCTGACAGGGCGCCGAAACGGCGACCGCATCCGGTATCGATCCGGTCCAGGCCCAGATCACACTTCTCCCCGTTCCGGCTCGAAGTCCGAGGATTCGCCGTGTATCACTATGATGAAATCGACCAGACCCTGGTCACGGAGCGCGCCGCGCAGTTTCGCGAGCAGGTCGCGCGTTATCACGCGGGCAAGCTGTCCGAAGATGAATTCCGCGCGCTGCGCCTTCGCAACGGCCTGTACATGCAGCGCTTCGCGCCGATGCTGCGCATCAACGTGCCGTATGGCCATCTGAACGCGGCGCAGCTGCGCCGGCTCGGCCACATCACGCGCAAGTATTCCAAGGGTTACGGTCATTTCACCACGCGCCAGAACGTGCAGCTGAACTGGCCGCAACTCGACGACGTGCCGGATATCCTGGTGGAGCTCGCCGAAGTCGACATGCAGTGCATCCAGGCCTGCGGCAACGACACCCGCAACGTCACCTGCGATCACCTCGCGGGTGTGGCGGCCGACGAAACCGTCGATCCGCGTCCGTACTGCGAGCTGCTGCGCCAGTGGGAAGCGCTGAATCCGGAATTCCTGTGGCTGCCGCGCAAGTTCAAGTTCGCGTTCACCGGCGCGACCAGCGATCGCACGGCCAGCCGCACCAACGACGTCGCGATTCATCTCTATCGCAACGAGGCGGGCGAAATTGGCTACCGCTTCTACGTCGGCGGCGGCCTGGGACGCATGCCGATCCTCGGCAAGCTCACCAAACCGTTCGTGCCGGAATCGGACCTGCTGATCTATTCGACCGCGATCATGCGGATCTTCAATCGCTTCGGTCGCCGCGACAACATTCATCACGCGCGCATCAAGGTCGTCGTGAAGAACTGGGGCCTGGAAAAATTCCGCGACGCGGTGGAAGCCGAATACCAGCGCATTCTCGGCAGCGACGAAGCCGGCACGCTGAAGCTGCTGCCAGAAGACATCGATTACATGCGCAGCTTCTTCCCGAAGCCCGCGTATCGCCCAGTCGAGCAGGTCGGCACCGACCTCGCCGCGCAGGCCGCGCAGGAGCCGGCATTCGCCGCCTGGATCAAACGTAATCTGGCGCCACACCGCCAGCCCGGCTATCACGCAGTGTTCGTGTCGCTCAAGGCGCACGGCGAAGTGGCCGGTGACGTCAGCTCCGAGCAGTACGAGGCGCTGGCCGACCTGACCGAGACTTTCGGCTTCGGCGAACTGCGTTCGACCTTCGACCAGAACCTGGTGATGCCGGACGTCGCCGAATGCGATCTGTATCCGCTGTGGCAGCGCCTCAAGGCGCTGAACATGGCGACCCCGAACATCGGCCTGCTGACCGACATGATCTGCTGCCCGGGGCTGGATTTCTGCGGCCTCGCCAACGCCAGCTCGATCAGCGTCTATCACGACATCTACGATCGCTTCGAGTCGCTCGACGATCAATATGACGTCGGCCCGATCCGCATCACCATGAGCGGTTGCATGAACGGCTGCGGCCATCACAGCGTCGGCCACATCGGCATCCTCGGCGTCGACAAGAGTGGCGAGGAGTGGTACCAGGTGATGCTCGGCGGCACGCCGGCCGACGGCCCGACGGTGGGCGAGCGCGTGGGCCGTGCGCTGTCGCGCCACGAGATTGCCGACGGCATCGAGCGCATCGTGCACACCTATCTCGAACGGCGTGACGATCCCGAAGAAACCTTCCTCAATTGCTTCCGCCGGGTCGGCATGGAGCCGTTCAAGACGCGTCTGTATGCGGTCAATGAAGACCAGAAGGCGGCCGCATGAGCGACGCGAAGACACTGATCCGCGATGACGGCTTGATCGCCGACAGCTGGATCGAACTCGACGACGAGGCCGCGATTCCGGCTGGTGCCCAGCGGCTGATCGTGACGCTGGCGCGTCTGCGCGCCGAACGCGACACGCTGCTGGCGGCCGCTGCGCAGATCGGTGTGCGCCTCGCCAATACCGAGGACGTCGACGACATCTTCGCCGAGATCGCCGACCGGCCGCTGCTGGTGCTCGGCTTCCCCAAGCACGACGACGGCCGCGCGCTGACCCAGGCCAAGCTGCTGCGCGGTCGCCTCGGCTACCGCGGCGACCTGCGGGTCGACGGTCATATCCTGCAGGACCTGGTGTCGGTTGCACGTCGCTGCGGCTGCAACGAGATCAAGCCGCGCGCCGATCAGGAATTGCAGGGTTGCCTGCGCGCACTCTCGGAATTTTCCGACGCCTACCAGCCCGCCGCCGACGGCATCGTCTCGGTGTTCGTGCGTCGTCGTGGCAGGGCGCTGCCGGCCGGCTGACGGCCGCATCCATCCCCCTGTAGGATTGCGCCATGCGCGCGACCTGACCCATGGTCGCGCGCATGGCGCAC
>DATCXY010000415.1:0-14595 GCA_036570585.1 Solimonas sp.
GGGCGTTGAGGGTCGCCCGGTGGTCGCTCGCGGTCGAGCTGGTGTAGATCGCGGCGCAGCCGACCTTGGTGAACTTGAGGTGTCCACCCGGTGTGCGTTTGACGTGCCAGCCTTCGCTGATCGCAAATTCGATCAGGACGCGTAGCCGCTTGTGGCCGCGGGCCAGTTCATGTGCGCTTGCCATGCTGCCTCCCAGTCTCAGAAGGACGCTGCTGGCGGCCGGACACGAAGGCCAATTGATCCTGCCATTGCGGGAACAACTCGCTGGCAAGGGCGCGCATGGTGTCGAGAGCGGCTGGCGCGACTCTGCCCGGTGGCTGTCGGTACTCGACGCGATGCACCGGCAGGCCGCGGGTCGCAGCGCGCGGATAGGCTTCGATAGCCGGCACGTCAGTACCCAGCACACGGATGCCGGCATGCTCCTGGAACAGGTCGCGCAGGGCCTGCTGGATCAGCCGCGCGTTGGCGGACACGGGGTGGACGCGGTTGATGAGCAGGTGCAGCGGCGGCGGTTCGATGCCGAGGTGTCGGTACGGCGCGATGTCCTCCAGCAACTGCATGGTGCCGCGCCGCAACTCGCGGGCCGCGAGGATTTCCGGGGTCACGGGCGACAGCGCAAGATCGGAGGCGAGCACGGCCATCTCCAGCAAGACGCTGCGCGCGCCCTGGGTGTCGATCAACAGCAGGTCATAGAGAGGCGCCAGCACCGGCAACAGATGGCGTAACCGCAGGCGCCCGTCCGGCGCATGCAGCAGCAAGGTGTTCAGTTCGCCTCGGTGGTCGTTGGAGAGCACTAGGTCCAGGCCCGCGATGCTCGTGCGGGACACGAGCCGGTCGAGATCGCGCTCGTTGAAGGCCAGCAGCTCGTAGATGCCACCGGGCGCGCGGTGGGCCAGTTCGTAATAGGACGACAACGTGGGCTGCACGTCGAGGTCGAGCAGCAGTACGCGCAAGCCCGCGTCGGCGGCAAGACCGCCGAGGTTGGCTGCGGTGGTCGTTTTGCCGACGCCGCCCTTGGTCGAGATGATGGATACAACCTGCATGGCGCTCTCCGTCTAGGGATAGGGAATTCCGAGGGAGAGCCGCTCAGGTGCGATTGTTGAGGCGTTCGGCGATCCATTGGTCGATCTCGACCGAATCCCAGCCCACTGCACGCACGCCCAGACGCAGCGCCTGGGGGAACTTGCCGGCACGCATCAGGTTGTAGATGTGGGCACGCTTGAAGCCGGACTTGGCCTCGACTTCATCGAGACGCAAGATGCGGCGCTCGTTGGGCGGTAGTACAGGTATCTGCGACATGGCGGTCACTCCTGAACGCTCAGTGGCGTTTGTTGGCGTGACACCTATTCAAATGTCGACTTCTGTCTCAGGCCACCGTAAATGCGGTTTCCGTGACCGCAGATTCGGGCTTGCAAATATCAGGAAACGGCGGCCCGCAGCTTGCGGCGGGCTTGTGCAAACTTGGCTTGCAGCGTGCGATCGGTAATGCCCATGAGTTCGCCGTGATGCGCGATCATCGCGGTAGCGATAGCTTCCTGGCTATTGAAACTGGAATACGGTGTGCCCGACGGAGATTGGCCGAGCATCAGTTCCAGCATGGTGCCGATGATGTGGAGGTAGGTGGCCTCGGCCCGGTCGCTGATGGGGCATTGCGCGCAGGCGGGAATGACCGTGGACTGCTTGAGTAGCGCGTCGTGCTGTTCTTGCAGCTCGCGCATTTGGCGCTTGCACTGCTCCAGAGCGGATTTGAGGGCCAATCGCTCGACCAGCATGGCTTGGCCGGTCTCCAGGGAGATGACGGGATGGGCGATGCGTTCGCTGCGAGAGAAGAGAAAGCCGGGCCGCTGCTCGGGGTAGTGCTGGCGCATCCATCGCTTCAGATCGACGTGGCGAACCGTCAGATCAAGGGACTCGATCAGTGCGGTATCGCGTGTTGTGATGCCGTTCTGCCCGAAGGGCAGTTCCCCATTGAGGATGCCGTCGTAGATTCGGTCGGTGTATAGCCGCAGTTCGCCCCAGCGCGGGCAATCCAACGACTGTGGCAGATTCCTTGGCGATAAAACCGAGGCCAGGATCACCTGCTCGTATCGCAGCAGCCCAGCCCAGCGGATGGACGCTTCGATCGGGCGGTAGAACACCTTTGATGTTGGTGCATCATTCTTGTTCTCGTGCATGCTCCGTCTCCTTCCAGGAGAAGAACTACATGGCCGACTCCTTTGACGCCGACCCCGTGGTCGGGCAGTTGTCTGTGTAGGAAACGAGCCCCGAGGCCCGGTCCGTCATGGGTGCTTGAGCACTTCTCACCAGTACGCTTTTACCGGTGGCTGTCATGTGCCCAATGTGCAAAAATTCATCGGCCGCTAGAAGGTCGAGCATCGGGACGTAGGCTCGACAGTGACGCTCACGCTATCAGCGTCGTAATAAGTTGCGGATTCTGCAAATCTGTCTCGGTATGGCCTTATATGCCAGCGGTTTCACAAGGCGCGACGAGATGGTGGTCGTTGTCCAAGGTCTAGGAAAACTGGGCGAATCCACGCCTGTCATACCCGCCCTGGCATCCTGATATACCGATAAAGAATCGCGTGCTGACGCGCCACGGCTAGGGTGCGCGTTCTTCCTGCGTGACTTGCTTGCGCAGACGGGCAATGCAATGCGCGTTGCATGCGGCTCGTAGATGGCATCCGAACTGGGCCGGCACCGAGAGGATCGGCCTGGGCGTCATCGCGGAAGCGGATGCGGGAACTGAGAGCAGGGGCACGGGCGGCCAGTTCGAGACCGTCGCCGACGACGTTGTGACGACTGCGGGTCTGGTGTGCTGGGTGTGGGTCTATGGATGCCAGTGGAACTCTTTGGACGATCTTTGTTGGCGGGGACGAAAAAATAGGCTACAATCTAGGTCTTCGCTGGTCACCTCGGCGAAGAAAGAGCTTGGGAATCAACGACTTACTGCCCTAGTAAACGTCTCGTTTCCCGCTCCAAATCGAACGACCCCGGCGGTGTGACCACGGGGTTTTTTAGTCTCAGCCGCTGTTACAATCGCGCGGTTGTTCGACTTCCGAAGGCTAGGTGGCAGAGTGGTCATGCAGCGGACTGCAAATCCGCGTACGCCGGTTCAATTCCGACCCTAGCCTCCATTTAGTTGAACATTCCTCAAGCCCGAGTGGCGAAATTGGTAGACGCAAGGGACTTAAAATCCCTCGGCCTTACGGTCATGCCGGTTCAAGCCCGGCCTCGGGTACCAGGCCTTCCCGGCAATCCTCCGCATTCGCATCCGACGGTTGTGTTCGTAGCGTCGATGGCATGCTCGTCTCGGCTGAGTTGATTCGACTCACGTACTGCCACGCGATGTTGATGAACTGCGAACGGTCTCGGCGGCGGCTCCGGGAACTGCGACCGGCAGTGGAGCCTATAATTGCGGTGTGGCCGCAGCCCGCTCAGCGTGGCCCAGCCGGCATCCCGAGCATTGGAGCATTCGCATGCAAGCGCAGGAACAGCGATACGGTGTCGGCGCGAATTCATATCGTGCCGCCGGCGAACTCGCCGGTCTGACCCGACTCGTTGATGATTTCTATTCCAACATGGACAGCTTTCCGGAGGCACGCGTCATTCGTGACATGCATCCGAAAGACATCGACGAAATCCGCCGCAAGCTGACGTACTTTCTGTGCGGCTGGCTCGGGGGTCCAAGGCTGTATGCCGAGCATTACGGCGGCATCAGCATTCCTGGTTTTCACCAGCCGCTGCCGATTGGCGAATCTGAACGTGATGCCTGGCTGCTGTGCATGGAGCACGCAATCGCCAAGCAACCCTACGACGACGCCTTCAAGGAATATCTGCTGGCGCAGCTACGCATTCCAGCTGAACGCATCAGGATGGTCTGCGGCGCGACGCGCGCGAGCTAGGGCCTGTCAGCGCTGATGGTGTCGCTGTGTGAGGCACGAGTGGCGCCTTGCTGATTCTCCGATACGGGGCTGCGCGATCACTCAGGGCAAATCGAACTCAATGACGCGTTGGACGACCGGAATCTGCCAGACAAACGGCGTCAAAATCCACTACGCGCGAACCGGAGGCGCCAAGCCCCCATTGGTTCTGCTTCATGGACTGACCGGGAACGGCGCATGCTGGACGCCCTTGGCCCGCGCCTTCGAGCATGAATACGATGTGTTGATGCCGGATGCCAGGGGGCACGGAAATTCGAGCGCTCCGCTCCATGGTTATCGGTACGAGGACCATGCAAGTGACGTGATCGGACTGATCCGGGCGCTCAGGCTTGATATGCCCATTCTGCTGGGCCACTCGATGGGCGGCATGACCGCAGCGGTGGTGGCGAGCAAGGCTGCCAAGGCCACTCGCGGTGTCGTCCTGGTTGATCCGACATTCCTGAGCCCGCAGCGTCAGCGCGATGTCTGCGACAGCGACGTCGCCGAGCAACATCGTCGACTGCTCGGCCAAGATGAGGGCCACGTGTCGGCGCAGCTGCGGTTGCGACACGCGCGACGTTCGCCGGAGATCATCGAGCTCTTGGCTCGCGCGAGACTTCAAACCCGGATCAGTGCGTTTGACGTACTCGTGCCGCCCAATCCCGAATATCGCCCGTTGGTGAACGCAATCGATGTCCCGACCCTGATCGTCATTGGCGACACGGGCATTATTTCCTTCGAAACGGCAAGAGAACTGCAGAGCCACGGCGCGCATATTCGGATCGAACGGATACAAGACGCTGGCCATGGGATTCCGTATGACCAACCGGAGGCCCTTGAGGTCGTGGTCGATTCCTTTCTGCGCTCGACGCTTGCGCCGTCGCCGAGTTCATCGCCGCTCACTTCGAAGGGCACAACATGAAGATCCGTCATGCCGCATGCAGCTGCGGGCAGTTGCATCTGAGCACGCGCGGCGAGCCTTTGCGCGTCTCGATTTGTCACTGCCTGGCCTGTCAGCAACGCACGGGGAGCGCGTTCGGCGTGCAAGCACGGTTTGCCGAAGCAGACGTGACCGTCGAAGGACAGAGCACGGAATATGTGCGGATCGCCGAAGACGGTGATGCGGTGCGCTTTGGCTTCTGTCCGGTCTGCGGTTCGACGCTGTTCTATCGGCTCGATGGTGTACCGGGAACGATTGGCGTGCCGGTCGGTGGTTTTGCCGAACCGGATTTTCCGACACCAACAGTTTCAGTCTACGAGCAACACCGGCATCACTGGCTAAGCTTGCCCGACGGCATCGAACACCAGTTCTGACGTTGCGAGCTGATCGTCGTGCTCAGAGCTTGTCTTTGGATGTCGGCGACGGTGCAAAGAACGTGAGTGCTTTGCTGGGGCCGCAACCTGCACGATCAATCGATGGCCGGAACCAGTCGTAGCCGGGTGATCTCGGACGGCGCACCGAAGCGCAGCGGCGGCCCCCAGTAGCCGGTGCCGCGGCTGGTGTAGATCCAGAGCTTTTGCAGGCGATGCAGGCCGGCCACGAACGGCTGCTGCATCGGCACGAACAGATTCCAAGGCCAGAACTGGCCGCCATGGGTATGACCCGAAAGCTGTACGTCGAAACCGGCATCCGCGGCCGCTTTTGCCGAGCGCGGTTGGTGTGCGAGCAGCAGCTTCAGCGCCACAACGTCACGCGTCGCGGCGGCTGCGACCGGATCGCTGCGATGGGCATCGCCGAACTGGTGTCCGTTGTAGTCGGTGACACCACCGACGAGCACGCGCTCGCCGTCGTGTTCCAGCACTTCGTTTTCATTGAGCAACACGCGCAGCCCAAGACGGCGGCCTTCGTGCAGCCAGGCGTCGACGCCGTGGTAGTACTCGTGATTGCCGGTGACGTAATAGCTGCCGTGCCGCGAACGCAGCTCCGACAGCGGCGCGACATGACGGCGCAGCCGATCGATGTGGCCGTCGACGATGTCGCCGGTCAGCGCAATCAGATCGGCATCGAGTCCGTTGACGCGCCGGACGATCGCATCGAGATAGCCGCGCTTGATCGTCGGTCCGACATGAATGTCGCTGAGCTGGACGATGATGAAGCCGGACAGCGCGGCGGGCAGCCCGGCGATCGGCAGCTCGATATCAACGACCCTGGCGAGGCGGCGCGCGTTCCAGAAGCCGACGAGGCTGAACAGCGCGGTGAGGGTGATTACCGCGAGCGCCGAGTCGCGTCGCAAGGCATCGAGGTCGAAGGAGCCCGGCCAAGCCCATTCCGCGGTGATCAGCACGACTAGCGCGACGTCGCGCAACAGCGTCAACACCAGCAGGCCGGAGAACATGCCCATCGCCAGATACCCGCACCATGCCAGCACATCGGACGCGCGTTCCGAAAGATGGCTAAGCCGGATCAGCAGCGGCGCCGGAGTGAGAACCGCCGATGCCAGTAGCAGCAGCAGCGCCAATGCCAGGCCGTGCGGTGGCAAGGCCAGCGCCGGCAGCAAGCGCGCGGCAATGTAGCCGTTCAGGAGCAGGCTTACCGCGGTGGCGATCAACAGAGGGTTTCGGCGCATCGCCGTTCTTTTGGAGCGGCGCCGACCAATTCAAGGGCGTCCGCTGTGCTTTTGTTCAACGACCTGTCGCGGGCGCGCCAAGGTGATGCTCAAAGCACCTTGCCCGGATTGAGGATGTTGTTCGGGTCCATGGTTTTCTTCAGCAGCAGCATCAGTGCGATCTCGTCGTCGGAGCGCGAGATCGCAAGGTGATGGCGCTTCTCCGTGCCGATGCCGTGCTCGGCTGAGATCGAGCCACCGATCGGTTTCAGCGGCGCGTAGACGTCCTCGTCCGATTGCTCGTGCAAATGCTCGCCTTCGCAACCGGGGTTGACGAAGAAGTGCAGGTTGCCATCGCCAATGTGGCCGATCACGTCGCAGCGGCTGGCTGGCCAGCGGCGCTTGAGGCGTGCCTGTACTTCGGTAACGTACGCCGGCATGTCGCGGATCGGCAGACTGACGTCGTACAGAAAGATCGGCTGACGACGATACAGCGCCGTGAAGTTCTCGCGAATCTCCCAGAGTGCACGCAATTCCGTGTCGGATTGAGGAATGACCGCGTCGGCGACGAGCCCGTCCGCAAGCGCCTGTTCCATCACGGCCATGAACTGCGCGTTGTCGGCATCGGCATTCGCGCCTTCGGCTTCCAGCATCACGTAGTACGGATAATGGCGATCCATAGGCGCGCGATGAAAACCTGGCTCGGTGACGTCGCGGAAGTAGTCGCCCCACATCACCTCGAACGCACTGAGCTGGCCGCCGAGCGTGCGCTGCAACCGCTTCAGCAGCTGCGTGACCTCGTCGAAGCCCGTCAGCGCAACGAGCGCGCTGTTGCGGCTGCTGGTCGCTTCTTCGAGCCGCACGACCACGCGCGTGACGACGCCGAGCGTGCCTTCGCTGCCGATGAACAACTGCTTGAGGTCATAGCCGGCGTTGTTCTTCAGCATGCGGTTCATCGACGAGATCACCGTGCCGTCGGCGAGCACCGCTTCAAGTCCGAGCACGCGCGCGCGCATCATGCCGTAGCGGATGACGTTGATGCCGCCGGCATTGGTGGCGACATTGCCGCCGATCGTGCATGAGCCGCGCGCGCCGAGGTCGACCGGAAAGATCAGGCCGTGCTCGCGCGCCGCTTCCTGCAGCGCCTGCAGCGTGACGCCAGCCTGCACGGTAGCCGTGCGGCCAATGGTGTCGATCGCCTCGATCACGTTCATCTTTTCGAGCGAAACGATCACGGTATCAGGATCGGATGTCGCACCCTGGACGCAGCCGGTCAGGCCGCCCTGCGTGACGATCTTCTGCTTGGCGCCATCGCAGATCTTCAGGGCCGCCGACAGGTCCGCCGTCGTGCGCGGCCGCACCAGTGCCGCCGCGCGCATCGGCGATGGATCCCAGTAGCTGCTGGCGCGTTCGGCGGCACGCGCGGCATCGATGACGACATCGGCGCCGAGCGCCGCTTGCAGGGTCTCAAATATCTTCGACATGGTCATTCGATGAACAGCGTGGCGGGGTGTTCGAGCAGGGCCTTGACGCGCTGGATGAACGAAGCGGCGTCGAAGCCGTCGACGATGCGGTGATCGAACGACGACGACAGATTCATCATCGAGCGCACCACGATCTGTCCGTTCTTGACGACTGGTCGCTCGACCAGCTTGTTGATGCCGACAATCGCAACTTCCGGTGCGTTGATCACCGGCGTGGTGACGATGCCGCCGAGCGCGCCGAGACTGGTGATCGTGATCGTCGAGCCGCTCAGTTCCTCACGCGTGGCTTTGCCATTGCGGGCGGCTTCGGCAAGACGGCGAATCTCGGTCGCGCGCGACCACATGTCGAGTCGCTGTGCATGCCGCAACACCGGCACGATCAAACCGTTCGGCGTCTGCGCGGCGATCCCGACATGGAGCGCGCGATAACGCGTGACAATGCCGGCTTCGTCGTCATAGGTCGCGTTGACCTGCGGGAATTCCGGTATCGCTTTCGCGAGCGCCTGGATCAGCAGCGGCAGCAAGGTCAGCTTGGCGCGGTCCTTGTGCGTTGCATTGAGATGCTGGCGCAGCGTTTCCAGCTCGGTGACGTCGACTTCCTCGACGTAGGCATAGTGCGGTATGCGCTGCTTGGAGCGCTGCATCGCTTCGGCGATCTTGCGACGCAGGCCGATAACCTTGATCTGCTCGGTCGTGTCATCGTCGCCGTGACGGCGCGGCGGCGGCGCGCCACTGCTCGCATGACGTTCAACATCGTCGCGACTGATGCGACCGGACGCAGCGCTCGGATTCACCTGCGTGATGTCGACGCCAAGCTCGCGTGCACGTTTGCGCGTCGCCGGTGACGCAGCCGCCGAATCGCGCGGTGACGAACTGGCGGGACTGTCATTGCCGTTCACAAGCGCCGGACTCGCGACGCTTGCAGGTGTGCTGCCGATCGCAGGTTTGGTCTGGCTTGCCGCAGGTGTAGCCGGCGCCGTTTCCGCCGCAGAACTTTCGCTCGCAGATGCGTCGGTTTCCAGCGTGACCAGTGCGCCGCCGACCGCGATCTTGTCGCCGGCCACGCCATGAATCTTGAGCACGCGTCCGGCAACCGGTGACGATAGTTCGACAGCTGCCTTGTCAGTCAGCATGTCGACCAGTTGCGCGTCTTCCTCGACCACGTCGCCAACCGCGACGTGCCATTGCGCGATCTCGGATTCGGCGATGCCTTCGCCGATATCCGGCAGCTTGAAAACATAGGTGCTCATGCGGCCTCCATCGCATTCCGAAGTGCGGCGATGACGCGCGCCGGTCCTGGAAAATATTCCCATTCGAGGGCGTGCGGATAGGGCGTATCCCAGCCAGTGACGCGCGTGATCGGCGCTTCGAGATGCCAGAAGCAATGCTCCTGCACCAATGCCGACAGCTCGGCGCCATAACCGCCGGTGCGCGTTGCCTCATGGACGATGACGCAGCGACCCGTGCGCTTCACGGATGCTTCGATGGTATCGAGGTCGACCGGCATCAGCGTGCGCAGATCGATGACTTCGGCATCGACGCCGGATTCCTCGGCGGCGGCGAGGCAGACGTGCACCATCGTGCCGTAGCACAGCACCGTGACGTCCTGACCCGGGCGCACGATCGAAGCCTTGCCGAGTTCGATGCGGTAATAGCCTTCGGGAACCTCGGCGGCGGGATGGCCGGCCCAGGATTTCAGCGGCCGGTCGTGATGGCCGTCGAACGGACCGTTGTAAAGACGCTTGGGTTCGAAGAACACGACCGGATCATCGTCCTCGATCGACGCCGTCAATAGCCCCTTGGCATCGTACGGATTGCTCGGCATCACGGTCTTCAGGCCACTGACGTGCGTGAAGATGCCTTCCGGACTCTGGCTGTGCGTCTGGCCGCCGAAGATGCCGCCCCCGCATGGTGAACGCAGCGTCAGCGGTGCCCAGTACTCGCCAGCAGAGCGATGGCGCAGGCGTGCCGCTTCGGATACGAGCTGATCGAACGCCGGATAGATGTAATCGGCGAACTGCACTTCGACGACCGGCCGCAGTCCGTAGGCGCCCATGCCGATCGCCGTGCCGAGAATGCCGCCTTCGGCGATCGGCGTGTCGAATACGCGGGTCTTGCCGTATTTCTTCTGCAAACCGGCCGTGGCGCGGAACACGCCGCCGAAATAGCCGACGTCCTCGCCGAAGATCACGACATTGTTGTCGCGCTCCATCATCACATCCATCGCCGAGTTCAAGGCCTGGATCATGTTCATGGTCGTCATGATCAGTGCGCTCCCTGCGCGGCGAGCACTTCGTCGCGTTGGCGCTGCAGATGCACGGGCAGTTCCTTGAACACATCATCGAACATCGTGGCCGGATCAAGCTTGGTGCTGCCGAGCGTACCGATCGCTTCGGCTTCGCGCAGCGCCTTCTTCACTTCGGCGTCGAGTTGGCTGGCCAGCGTCTTGTGCTGCTCGTCGCTCCAGTCGCCAGTCGCGATCAGGTGCTGCTTGAGCCGTTCGATCGGATCGCCGAGCGGCCAGTGCGCGGCTTCGTCAGCGGGCCGGTACGCGGACGGATCATCGCTGGTCGAGTGTGCGGCAGCACGGTAGGTGTACAACTCGATCAACGTCGGACCGTGATTGCCACGCGCGCGTTCGGCCGCCCATTGGGTTGCCGCGTAGACGGCGAGGAAGTCATTGCCGTCGACACGCAAACCTGGAATGCCATAGCCGATCGCGCGCGCCGCGAACGTCGCGCATTCACCGCCGGCGATACCCTGAAAGCTCGAGATCGCCCACTGGTTGTTGACGACATTCAGAATGACCGGGACGCGGTAGACCGCGGCAAACGTCATCGCATAATGAAAGTCGGCTTCGGCGGTGGTGCCGTCACCGATCCAGCCGGCCGCAATGCGGGTGTCGCCCTTGATCGCCGAGGCCATTGCCCAGCCGACGGCTTGCGGAAACTGCGTGCCGAGGTTGCCGGAAATCGAGAAGAAATTCTTTTCGCGAACCGAATACATCACTGGCAGCTGCCGGCCCTTGAGACGGTCGGCGGAATTGCTGAACAGCTGGCACATCATGTCGAGAATCGACCAGTCGCGCGCGATCAACAGGCCTTGCTGCCGATAACCGGGGAACAGCATGTCGCCGTCATCGAGCGCCAGCGCCTGCGCGACGGCGACGGCTTCCTCGCCGGTGGACTTGATATAGAAACTGGTCTTGCCCTGACGCTGCGCGCGCTGCATGCGCTCATCGAACGCGCGCGTCAGCATCATCGCGCGCAGCCCCTTGTGCAGCGTCGCCGCGGATAGCGTCGGCGCCCATTCGCCGATCGCTTTGCCGTGCTCGTCGAGCACGCGGATCAAGCCGTACGGAAATTCACGCAGCGCGGCTTCCGGCGTGTCGCTGGCGGGGCGGGGCAGTGCGCCGGCCGGCAAAAACTGCATGTCGGCGAAATCGCTGGAATCGCCAGGTCGATGCTTGGGTTCAGGCACGTGCAGCCGCAGCGGGATTGCAGGACTCATGATCGACTCTCCTCGATACCGGATAATGTTTTCACCAGTCTAGGACGATAGCCTCGGAATTTGGTTCTTTTTTTGTCGAAAACCCCCTGTATTATGGAATAAAATTCCACCTCTCTTCCTGGACTGTCGGAACAATGTCTGAGCCTCTGGACGCCCTCGACGTACGTATTCTCGATCTGCTGCAGGACGACGTCACGCTGCCGGTCGCGGAGATTGCCGAGCGCGTCGCGTCGTCGAAGACGGTCGTCTGGCGACGGATGCAGAAGCTTGTCGACAGCGGCGTGATCCGCGAACGTGTGGCGATCGTCGATCATCACAAGGCCGGGCTCGGCATCATGGTGTTCGCGCACGTGAAGATGACGCGCCACCATCGCGACGCGCTGCCGATCTTCCTCGATGCGGTACGCAAGCTGCCGCCAGTCATCGAATGTCACACGCTGATGGGCGACGTCGACTTCCTGCTCAAGATTGTCGTGCCGAGCGTGCAGGACTACGAGTATTTCGTCTGGAACAAGCTCTCGCAGATCGACGGCGTGCAGGGCATCAGCTCATCGATCTCGATGAGCCAGAGCATCAATACCACACGCTTGCCGATCCGTGCCGGCAAGCCGCGCTGAAGCTGCGCGGCTTGCATCAATCGGATCGGCGCACCATGCGCGTGCCCATCCGCAAATACTCGGCGCGCCCTTCGCGATCGCCCAGGAAAACGACGTGCGAGCCGAGAGCCCGCTGCGGCTTTTCGAGGATCGCGAACACATCGGGTTCGACGGCGCGTAGCGTCAGTTCGGCACCGTCAAACAGTTTGTCGATGGGTTCGACCTTCATCCGCAGCTGTCCGCGCTTTTCCTGTGATACGAAGATGCGCTGCACGATGCCGCTGTAGGTACCGATGTAGCGTTTGCCGTCGAACGCAATCGGCGGCGGCAGTGCGCGTTTCGGAACCGGCGGCACGCCACCAAGTTCAGTGAAGATCGCTTCGCGCAGTTCACTGAGCAGCAGTGGCGACGGGCTGTTGAACAGGAATGCGAATGCCAGTTTCTGCTTCGGCAACATGTGCAGGGACGCAAACTGCTGCATCGTGGCGCCGTCGTGATTCATTTTCGGATGCCGCGAGTCGATGTCCAGGAACCAGCCAAGCCCGATATGGCGGTAGCTGTGCTGGCTGTAAGGTGGCAACGCCAGCTGCGGTGTCTGCATTGTGCGGAATCCCTGCCGCGAAAGGATCGGCTGCCGGCTTGCCGTCCGCTTCGGACCATCCATGTGGACCCGCGCGTAGCGCAGCAGATCGGTGGCGGTCATGCTGAGTACCGCGCCGGTACCCGCCATGCTGAGCGGCAGATAAGCTTTGGTGACCGGCGTCCAGCCGCCACCAGCGGCCGGATTGTGGCCGACCGCGATGCGGAATCGCAGCGAGTCGGTCGGTTCGGCGATCGCGTGGGTCAACCCCAGTGGTTCGCAGATGCGGCTGATCACGAGTTCGTTCCAGCGCGCGTTGCGCAACATCTCGATGATGCGCGTCAGCACGACAAAGCCGGCATTGCAGTAGCTCATCCAGGCGCCAGGCGCATGCAGCTGGCCGAGAGCACGCATCTGCTGCACGTACTGCGCGGATGTGCCGTCCGCATCGACGGCCGGAAAAAAATCGCCGTCCATGCCGCTGGTGTGCGTCAGCAGCTGACGCACCGTCAGTGTGGCGGTCACGGCATCGGCGGTCGCGAAGTCCGGCAGGTAGCGTCGGATGGGCGCGTCGAGATCCAACGCGCCTTCTTCGACCAGTTGCATGGCCAGCGTGGCGGTGAAGGTCTTGCTGATGGAACCGATCTGAAACAGCGTGTCCGGCGTCGCTTCGATTCGCGCCGGCGCATGGGCCCATCCCGATGCGGCCGCATGAATATGCCCGTCCTTCAGGATCGCGAGCGAGATGCCGCAGACACGGTGCTTTTTGCGCAGACGGTCGACGGTCGCCTGCAGGCTTTTGCCCAGCAAGCTGGATGGGGCCATTTTCTTCACGGATTGAAGATGGCACAGGGCGGACGCCGGTTGCGCCAGGGCATCGCCGTTTCCCACTGCGACGCCAGACGCAGCAGCGTCGCTTCGTCGCCATGACGCGTAACGATCTGCACGCCGACGGGCAAGCCGCTGATGACGCCGTGATGCAGCGGGACGGACGCCGCCGGATGACCGGTGATGTTCAACAGCGGCGTGAACGCAGCGTAGTCCGCCAGCGTGCGATGGCCGTACTCGACGGCTTCTTCATCCGTGGCGGCCGGATCGAACTCGCCGATTCGCGGTGCCGGCGAAACGCCGGCGGGCGTGATCCATGCGTCGAAGTTCTGGAAAAAACGATCGACCGCGTGCCGCGCGACCTGAAAGATCGCGTCGGCTTTGAACAGATCGGCGACGGTCAGCGTCTTTGCGTAGTCGAGCACGCGCAGCGTCATCGGCTCCAGCGTATCGGGTCCGGCCTTGCGGCCGGTTGCGGCTTCCAGGCTCGCGATCGCTTGCGGCAGGATCGCGATCATCGCCGGAAAGAACGCTTCCATCAGCGTCGTCCAGTCCAGTTCGGGAGAGACTTCCTCGACCGTGTGGCCGAGATCCATGCAAAGTTTGCCGGCGAGATCCACGGCAGCTTTGCAGTCCTCATGAAGCGGCGTGCGCAGCGGCGAGGCGCGAAGGAGGCCGATACGCAGGCGGCCCGGGTCGGTGCCGATCTCCTGGGAGAAAGGGCGAACCGGACGCGCCACCGAATAGCGCGAACCCAGCGTCGGACTCGCCAGCACATCGAGAAAAGCCGCCGAGTCGCGCACGCTCCGGGTCGTCACATGAAAGTGAATGAACGGGAAGAGTCCGCCATCGTTCTTGCCGTCGATCGGGACACGCGCCCGGCTCGGTTTGAGACCGAAGGTGCCGGTGCAGTGCGCGGGGCCGCGGATCGAGCCGCCGCTGTCGCTGGAACTCGCCACGGGAACCACGCCTGCGGCGACGGCGGCGGACGATCCGCCGCTGGAGCCGCCCACCGAATGCCCGAGGTTCCACGGATTGCGCGTGGCACCGTGCAGCGATGATTCGGTCGTGCAGTAGAGTCCGAATTCAGGGGCCGTCGGCGCGCCCAGCGGCGCCACGCCGGCGCGCTTG
>DATCXY010000416.1:0-1531 GCA_036570585.1 Solimonas sp.
GCAGGCGATGAAGCATCCACCGGCCGTCGATCCGATGGCGGGTTTGCGCGTGCGAAAAATTATCGCGGTCGGTCAGTCGCAGTCGGGTACGCGCCTGCGCGATTACCTGATCAAGGTTCAGCCCGAGGCGCAGGTGATCGATGCCTTCCTGATTCATTCCGATGGCGACGGCGAAAAAACCTATCCCGCCGATCCGGCGGTGCCGACGATCCAGTTGTTCAGCGAACGCGAGGCGACACCCGACGCACCCAACGTCAGCCACAACTACCGGCTGTGGGAAGTCGCCGGCGCCGCGCATCAGGATTTCTGGGTCGGTTATCACCAGATCGAGGGCTCGGCTTTGCGTGCGGTGGCCGACACGCCCAAGCGGCCGGGCAGCGCCGATGCGGCGCTGCATGTCGCCGCCGGCAATTACGGCGAGCAGATCGATCCCGGCCAGCTGATCTGCATCGTGCAGGGCACGCAGTTTCCGCTGCGCTATGTGGTGATGGCGGCGATCCACGATCTGGATCGCTGGATCAAGACCGGCGTGGAACCGCCCGAAGCGCCGCGCTATCAATTCAATGGCAGTGCACTGGCGCGCGATCAGTATGCCAACGCCGAGGGCGGTATCCGTCTGCCGCCGATTGAAGTGCCGGTGGCAAGCTATCGTTCCGATATCTGCAATCTGGGCGGCATCACCATTCCGTTCACGGTGCTGCAATTGCAACAGTTGTATCCGACGCATGCCGACTACTATTGCAAGATGAAAGCAGCGACGCAGCGCTCGATCGCCGAAGGGTTTCTGCTGCCTGAGGATGCCGACGATTTGATGAGTCGGGTTGCGGCGGCGAAGGATCGCTGGCTGGTCGCCGGCACGCCGGACTGTTAAAACGATCATTCAGGATTGAAGAGAAGACATGTTCGTCATCGAAAAAACCGTCGAGATCAAAGCGCCGGCTGCGGTCGTCTGGGAAGTGATCCGCGATCTGTCGAAGTATCCGGAATGGAATCCGTTCTGCATCGAATGCCGTTCGACGCTGCAGCCGGGCGATCCGATCGACATGAAGGTCAAGCTGATGGCCAAGCCGCAGCCGCAGCGTGAATGGGTCAAGGAATACGTCGAAGGCCGGCGCTTCGCCTACGCGATGAAGCCGGCGCCGCTCGGTGCGCTGTCATCGTTTCGCTCGCATGACGTCGAGGCGATCGACGGCACGCGGACGCGCTATCGCTCGTACTTCCAGTTGCAAGGCTGGATCAAGCCGCTGGTGCTCGGCCTGTTGCGCAGCCGGCTCGAAGCCGGTTTTGCCGCCATGACCGCCGGCATCGAGCGTCGCGCCGAGGAACTGTGGATTCACCGCCAGTCGCAGGCCGGCGGCGGTTGAGCCGATGAGCGCGCTCCCGCGCAGCACGGCGCTGGCGGCGGGCTATCGCGATTGCTTGCTGGCAAGCGTCGGCGCCGCGGCGGGCGGCGCGTCGCTGGCGTCGGACGCGGTTCACCCGGCGAAGCGCTGGGCGCAGAGTGGACTGATGGCATTGACCGGCCCGCGAT
>DATCXY010000417.1:0-1719 GCA_036570585.1 Solimonas sp.
TTCCCATGACGTGACCAGCGGCGGCAAATTGCGCAACTGGCCGAGCGCAGCCTGCAGCGCCTCGGCATCCGGATAGTTCGGTTGCTGGGCGGCCGGCCTGTGCTGCCAGGAATCGGGGCGCCAGTCGGGCGCAAGTGCAGGGCTCACGGCGTTGCCATCGTCAATAAATCGGGGGCGGATTATACGGGCTGGCGAATCGCTCACCCGGTCACGAGTCGTGCAGCCGTCATCGCGCCCAATATTTCGACTGTCATTGCGAGCGCGGCAAAACCATCCGGATCAGATGACGGATCAAGGCGTGCACTGGATGGCTTCGTCGCTGCGCGCCTCGCAATGACGGAACGACCGATGCCTCAGTCGAAACGGAACGCCGAGATCGTCGTCTGCATCACGCGATCGCTGAAGATGCGGCGGCCATGGCCCTCGCCTGCCGCGCCGGCAGCGACCATCAGCGGCAGCAGATGCTCCGCGGCGCCCGGCGGATGCGAGAGTCGGGCGGCCGGCGCTTCGTCCCAGCGCGACAGCCGCGCATGGCGCTCGGCCGGCGGCGCCGCGATCGCAGCACTGAGCCAGGCGTCAAACGTATCGGACACCGGACCGAAACGCGGATCGCCATAGGCCTGCATGTTGTGGAAGCTCATGCCGCTACCGACGATCAGCACGCCATCGTCGCGCAGCGGGGTCAGCGCGCGACCGGCGGCAAGATGCGCGACCGGGTCCAGCGTATCCAGCAGCGAGAGCTGTGCGACCGGGATGTCAGCATCGGGCAGCATCAACTTGAGCGGAATGAACACGCCGTGGTCGTAGCCGCGCTGCGCATCGTCGGCAGCCGGCAGGCCCTGTTCATTCAGCAGCGCGCGCACGCGGAGCGCGAGCGCTGGATCACCGTCCGCGCCGTACTGGATCTGATAGGTGTGTTCGGGAAAACCGTAGTAGTCGTAGATCAGCGACGGCTTTGGACTGCTGCCGATGGTGAACGCCGACGCCAGCCAATGCCCGGAGATCAGCAGCACGGCGCGCGGCCTGGCCGGCAGCGTCGCGACGACGCCGCGCAGAAAATCCGCCATCCGGTCCCAGGTGTCAGGCGGATTCCAGTCCATGAAAAAGCACGGTCCGCCGCCGTGCGGAATGTACAGCGTCGGCTGGCGTTGAATTTCAGTGTGGTTCATCAAGTGGACTCTTTGTCGTCGAAATGCCGGGTACGCCGGCACGGATGCGTTGCGAGAACGCGGGATCGGCATCGGCAGCCAGGGCGCGTGCGGTGATGCGGCCTGCCGCACGCAGGTCCGCAACGCCGTAACCCAGCGTCAGACCGCCGACATCGTGCAGGTATTCCGGCAAATGGCCGGACAGCAGCAGACGATGGTCGAATGGCAAACGGCCGACGATGTGTCGCATCATCTCGAACACGACCGTCGTGCAATTGGCCGTCGCCGTGTTGTACCAGCGTGGTCTGCGCCGCAGGCTTTCAGCCTCGGTCAGATATGCGAGGAACAGCGAGCGTATCGCCGACGGCGACAGTGCAACGCGATACAGATCAACGTCCTCACGCCGCACATTGGAGCGCAGACGCACGATATCGCGCTCATCGGCGGCGATCAGGCTGGTCTCGAATTTGCGGAAGAAACCACCCAGCGCTGAATAGGCTTCGCCACGTTCCTTGCGAATCTCGATCGAGAACGCGAGGTGGCGGCCGTCGCGGAACCCGAACGACACCAG
>DATCXY010000418.1:0-6037 GCA_036570585.1 Solimonas sp.
GTCAAAGGCTCGAACACGCCGCGCCAGTACATCGTGCGCGTGCAGCTGCCGAAGGACCCGCTGAAGGCCAGCGTGCCTGATCCGGAGCTGCGCAACGCCGTGGTGGATCCCGGCCGCGGTGTCGAAGGCAAACTGCCGAACCTGCTCGCGCATCGCCGCGCCACACTCGCAGCCGCGGCGCAGAAGGAAGGCGCGATCAATGACCGCAGCTCGATCGACCTCGAATCGCAGGTGCTGACGGATGTGAAGATCGCCGAAGTCTCGCGCAAGACCATGCAGCGCTATGGCTTCAATTTCATTCTCAACAATCCCGGTTCGTCGCAGACTTCAGGCGGCATTCTGGGGCCGGGCCAGGTCAGCAGCGGCACGGTATCCGGTGGCGTGCTGACCAGCACGCTGGCCGATGCTTTCGGCATCGTCGTCTCGGATGCCAGCAGTCACATCACGGCCTTGCTCAGCATGCTCGAAGGCAACGGTTTGTCGCATACGCTTGCCGAGCCCAGTCTGCTTGCGACCAGCGGCCAGACTGCGACTTACCTTGCAGGCGGCGAATTTCCGGTACCGGTCAGCCAGGGCGGTTCGAGCAATGGCAGCATCACGGTCGAGTACAAGGAATTCGGTGTGCGGTTGTCGCTGACGCCGACCGTGCTGTCGCGTGACCGCATCGCTTTGAAGGTGGCGCCGGAAGTCAGTGATCTGGATTTCTCTGCCGGCATCCAGATCGGCGGCGTCGCGGTCCCGGCGCTGACGGTGCGGCGCACGGACACGTCGATCGAACTCGGTGACGGCGAGACGTTCGTGATTTCCGGCCTCGTCAGCACCAGCCTCAATGACAGCGTCAACAAGCTGCCATGGCTCGGCGATATTCCGGTGCTTGGGGCGTTCTTCAAATCCACGACGCTGGATCGCAGCGACAAGGAGCTGATCATGGTGGTGACGCCGCATCTGGTGCGGCCGGTCGCCAAGGGCGTTGCGCTGCCGAAGTTGCCGGGCGAACAGTTCAACAACAAGACGCCGAATTCGGCCTACAACATCTTCCTCGAACGCGGCAAGTTCGATTCGGGCTTCAGCCGCTGATGCATGGACGGCCGCCAGTGCTCAAGTCCCTCGATACGATCGCTGCGCGATCGTTCAGATCCATCGATGCACGAGGCCTGCGGCCTCGCACTCGGGATGCTCGGATGGTGGAAACGTCCTTCTTCCGTTCTGCCGAGTGCCGCGCGCAGCGCGGAGTATCGAGGCATTTGTCGCCTCACTATTTGCGAATTGGGCGGAACCCTCGTCATTTCGATCAAGGAATGACGGAATTCAAATTGGGACACGACTTAGAATTGCGGGTTCCGAAATCGTCACGGAAGATTCCATGAAAACGCAGGCTGTCGTCGTCGCTGATGATCCGGTCTATCTGAGCTGGCTCGAAAATGCCGCTGGCAGCAATGCCGAGTTTTCGCTGATCCGCCCGCTCGACGCCGAGGATCTGATCGAGCGCGTGCAGATGATGGGCCGCATCGATGTCGTGTTCTTCCAGTTCGAGCGCGTCAATCTCGATGCGCGACTGGTGATGATGGAGCGTCTGGTCGAGCGTGCGCCCGATATCGCCGTTGCAGGCCTGGGTGCCGACAGCAATCCGGATGTGGTACTGGCCGCGATGCGTGCCGGCGCACGTGATTTTTTTGTCCTGCGTCGTGATGAAGCCGATGTTGCAGCCTTGCTGTCAAAGCTCTTGCGACGCAGCCAGATCGTGCCGAGGCCGCAACAACGGCAGGGCCATCTTTACAGCATGTTTGCCGCCCAGCCGCTGGATGCGATTGCGTTCGTCGCCGGGCATCTGGCTTTGGCGTGTGTCGAGCAGCTGCCGAAGAATGAGCCGACGCTGCTGATCGACATTGCGACGCCACCCGGTGCGGCGGCGGTTTTCTTCAATATCAGCCAGTCGTACAGCGTGCTCGATGCGGTGAATGATGTTTATCGCTGCGACCAGACGCTGATCGATACCGCGTTCTCGCGGCATGCCAGTGGCCTGTATCTGCTCAGCCTGCCGGAAGATCTGATTGGCCGGCCGCAGTTCGTATTCGATGATTTCGTGAAGTTGTTGCAGGTGGTGCGAGGTCTGTTTGGCTGCGTGGTACTGGCGTTCGATGCGCACTGGCCGGTCGATTGCATTTCCTCGGTGCTGGAGCAATCCGAGCGCGCGCTTCTGCTCAGCGACCAATCCATCATCAAGTCGCGGCACAGCAAATATCTGCTGCGTGCGCTGCGTCTCGATGACTGTCCGCTGGAACGCACGTCGCTGTTGGTCGATGGCTATCGCAAGCGCATCGGTCTGGAGCCGGAAAATCTTGCGGAGATTCTTGATCTGCCCTTGTTCGGTCGGCTGTCGAGCAGCACCAATCATGGCCGTATCCAGGCGATGAACGCCGGTGAGCCGGTGTTCAGCATCGCACCGAAGGAGCCGTTCTGCGCCGATATCCGCGCGCTGGCGACGGCGCTGCTCGGTAACCAGACACAGATGGACGTCAACAAGAGCGGGCTTGCCCGCCTGTTCGGGTAACAGGCCCTGATGACATGGGCCAATCGGACCGTACCAGCATGAGTACCACACCGGACGCGCAGCTGGCCCGTTTCCGGCTGTCCGATCAGTATCTGCAACTGAAGAACAGCTTTCATCGGCATCTGATCCAGCAGATCGACGAGCGCAATCTCGATATCGATCGTTGGGACGCCGAGCAGATCGATCGCTTTGTGCTCGATCAGATTCGCCGCTATGTCGTCGACCAACGACTGCCGATCAATCAGCGCGAATCCGAGGCGTTGGCGCGTGACGCCAAGGATGAACTGATGGGCTATGGACCGATCCAGGCGCTGATCGACGATGACACGGTCGCCGACATCGTCGTCAACGGTCCGGATCGGGTGTTCGTCGAACGCGAAGGGCGCCTGTCCAGCGTGCCGATCCGTTTCTTCAACAATGCGCACGTGCTGCGCGTGATCCAGCGCATCCTCGCGCCGATCGGCCGTCGTGTCGACGAGTCGACCCCGATGGTCGATGCGCGTCTGCCGGATGGTTCGCGCGTCAATGCGATCGTGCCGCCGATCGCGCTCGATGGTCCCTGCCTGTCGATCCGCAAGTTCCGCAAGCATGCGTTGTCAGCCGATGATCTCCTTCGTTCCGGCACGATCAGTCGGCCAGAGCTCGAGTATCTGCAGAAGCGCGTTGCCGACCGCACCAATCTGATCGTCGTCGGCGGCACCGGCTCCGGCAAGACCACGTTCCTCAATTTGCTGTCGCAGTGGATTCCGGCCAACGAGCGACTGGTGACGGTCGAGGACGCTGCCGAGCTGCGCTTCGAACACGGCCATGTCGTGCGGCTTGAATCGCGCCCGCCGAATCTCGAAGGCGAGCGCGCGGTCACCGCACGCGATCTGGTGCGCAACGCGCTGCGCATGCGGCCAGACCGCATCATCGTCGGCGAAGTGCGCGGCGATGAAGTGCTCGACATGCTGCAGGCGATGAACACCGGGCATGACGGCTCGATGACGACGCTGCACGCCAACTCCACGCGCGATGCCATTCACCGCATGGAGCTGCTGGCGGGATTTGCCGGCTACACCGGCAGCGAAACGACATTCCGTGGGCAGGTCGCAGCCGCGATCCAGCTGCTGGTTCATGTCAGCCGGCTCAAGGACGGCAAGCGGCGCGTGATGTCGATTACCGAAGTGGTCGGCCTTGTCGATGGCGAACTCGTGCTGCGCGACGTCTTCCGCTATGACCTCGAACGCGGCGAGCATCTCGACCTGCGTGGGGTCATGCCATGAGCCTGATGATCGTGCTGCTGATCGCCGTTCTGTTGCTGGGTGTGGCTGTCATGTTGATTCTGCGGGCGGCGGCCAACGAGCGACGCGATGAAGTCGATATGCGGCTGCGCGTACTCGGCAACAGTGAGGACGCGGCCGCGACGACGCTCAGCCTCGAGCAGGATCGACAGCTTCGTAACCCCGCACTGCGCTGGCTGTGCCATCTGGTATGGCGGACAGGCGTTGAACTTCAACCCGAAGTCGTGCTGCGAATCGTCATCGTCATTGCGCTGATCATCCCGCTGGCGCTTTTCATCCTGGGCCTCTTTGTCGGCACGGCTTTTGTCGTTTTCGCGATCATCATCGGCTGGTTCATCCTCGCGCAGCGCGCTGCGCGCCGCCGCACCAAGATCATCGAGCAGCTTCCAGCCTTTCTCGAAAGCACGATTCGCGTGCTGGCGGCCGGCAACACGCTCGATGAAGCCTTGTTGTCGGCAAGTCGCGAAGCCCCGGAGCCGATCAAGCCGCTGTTCGTCAGTGTCGGTCGACAGGTTCGCCTTGGCGCACCGCTCGAAGCGGTACTGATGCAGACGGCAGAAATCCATCAACTGCGGGACCTCAAGGTCATGGCGCTGGCAGCCTCGATCAATCGCAAGTTCGGTGGCTCATTGCGCAATGTATTGCGGAGCTTGATTAGTGGTATCCGCTCGCGCGAGAACGCGGCCCGAGAGCTGCGGGCGCTGACTTCGGAAACACGGTTTTCAGCCTTGGTGCTCGCCGTCATTCCCATTGCACTGATGGTATTTATCGTTTGGCAGAACCCGCACTATTACCTGCAAATGTGGGCTGACACCAAAGGGAGGTTTCTGCTTGCGGGAGCGATTTGCATGCAGGTATGCGGCATGTTGGTGATCTGGCGCATGATGAAATCGACGGATAGCGAATAATGAATCCCACCGTCTTTGCGTCAATCGTTGCGGCCGCCATCGTGGTTTGTGTGTTGGCGATACTGGCGCTGGTTTATCTGCTGCTACGCGTCCGGCTCGAAAGTTTGTTGCAGCGCCGGCTCGATCCGCAGGCACACGCCGTTGCGCGCGACTTTGGCGTAGCGGGTACAGCGCCGATGATCGAAACGATGGCACGCAGCGGCAAGGCCATCGAGCAGATGATCGACACCGAAGGTGAAAGTGGCCGCTTGATGATTCAGGCGGGTTGGCGTAGCGCCAAGGCCCGCCTGTTCTGGTATGCGTTTCAGGCTGCGATGCCTGTTGTTCTGTTTGTCGGCATCTTGCTTTTCTGGACATTCAGTGAATCACCTGCCCGCACGCTAGTCGCCTTTATGCTGATTGTGGTGGCGGCAATATTGAGCTTTCTTGCGCCACGGTGGGTATTGCGATTCATGGCGGCGCGTCGTCGGCAACGAGTTCAACACGAGGTGCCGTTATTCATTCATTTGCTCGTTTTGCTGTTTGAATCGGGTCTTTCGACTCGCCAGGCGCTGGCTAGCATCGTTCGTGAGAGTGGCGGTGTGCTGCCGGCACTTGGGCATGAATTTGATCTCGCGCTGCGCCAGGTTGAAGCGGGTGGCGAGCTAGGAGAAACCCTGAAATCTCTGGGCGATGTGCTCGAAGTTGAAGATCTGACAACAGTACTGGGTGTGTTGCGCCAAGTTGATCGCTATGGCGGCGAGTTACGCGAACCGCTGCTGGAGACGCTGCAGATCATTGAAGAACGGCGTGGCTTTGAGTTGCGTGAGAAGGTCAATCTCATGTCGGGTCGCATGACGGTGGTGATGGTGCTGTTTTTCTTCCCGGCACTGCTGATCTTCATTGCGGGACCGGCGTTCATGGCCATCATCACCGCGCTGGACAACGTCAATGGCCAGTGACTGCCGCCGGATCAATCCGTTCTCGCGAAACAAGTTCATCGCGATGGCGTTTTTCGTCACCGTGGCGACTCTGACGGGCTGTGCAAGCTCAGGCAGCCGTTCCGGCGGCTCACCCGCGGACTTGGCTGCGACCGATGAATCGGTCCATATCGACCTGATTCGCAAGATGCTGAACCAGCAGCAGTACTACGCGGCGCTTGCGCACATCCAGCAACAGCAACGGGTCAGTGGCAACAACGATCAGTTGCGCTATCTCGAAGCCGAAGCGCACCGGCAGCTGGGTCAGGCATCGCAGGCTGAAGCACTTTATCGCGGGCTGCTCAATGGCAAGCTGGCGGCTGATGCCTACCACGG
>DATCXY010000419.1:0-3087 GCA_036570585.1 Solimonas sp.
ATGGTCGCGCTGGCATCGGCGGCGTCGGCGCCGGGAGTGGCCGCGGCGGCGGCAGCGACTTCATCAGGTGATTTGAGCGTGCTGGCGAACACGGAGTCGGCCGATACCAGGCCGGCCAGCTTCATTTCGGCCTTGTGGTGCGGCAGCAGGAGTTCCAATCCCACATACGTGACGACGCCGACAACAACGGCGATCACGGCAATCTTCCAGCCCTTCGTCATGGTGACCCCAAGCAGTTCTTCAGATGTTTGATGATGTCGAGGACGATCGTCTCGTCGTTTGCTGCCGCCATATCCCGCGAACGGCTCTGGTATTTCGCTCTTGCGGTCGCCCCTCGTGGTCCGCAAATGCACGACCCGACCGGTCATTGGCGTTCAACTATCGGTCGCCGTCCAGCAGGCGTCAATGGCGTTTGAGTCGCGGCGCTGTGGTGCCAGTGCACTGTCGGTCGCAATGTTGCACCGCCATAATCGCGATTCAACTTTTGTCACGACGTGCCGGAAACAACGATGAACGACCGCTACCTCGAATTTACCAACTCCTCTCTGGGCAAGACGATCGCCGGCATGATTGGCCTGCCGACACCGCCACGTCTGCGGCGCGCCGATGCGCCATGGGCCGTGCAGCCGCTGGAAGGACGGTTCGTGCTGATCGGTGCCGCCGCCGGCGCGACGCTTGCCGCACCGCTGCTGCGCGCCATGGCCGGCGCTGGCGCGGGCCTGCGTATCGTCAGCGAAAACAGCGGCCTGGCGCAGATCAAGGCTGCCGCCGCGACGCTGAAGCTGAATCTGCAGGGCAATCCGGATACCGAAGCCGGCGAATCGCGCAATCACGCGCTGGTCTTCGACGCCTCCGGTCTGCGCTCGCCATCGCAGCTGCGCGAACTGTATGACTTCATCCAGCCGCAGGTTCGCGCGATCGCCCGCAATGGCCGCGTGCTGCTGGTATCGCGCGCACCGGAATCGATTGACGACGTCAACGCCCGGACCGCCGCCACCGCGCTGCGTGGTTTCATCCGCTCGCTCGGCAAGGAAGTCGGCAAGAACGGCACGACCGCGAATCTGATCGAGGTGCCGGACGGTGCCGACGATGCACTCGATGCGCCGCTGCGTTTCTTCCTCACCGAACATTCCGCGTACGTGTCCGGTCAGGTGCTGACGCTGCGTCCGCCAGCTACCGCCGCGCTTGCGCTGCCCGGCAGTCTCGAAGGCAAGATCGCGTTGGTCACCGGCGCGGCGCGCGGCATCGGCGCATCGATCGCGCAGACGCTGGCGCGTGAAGGCGCCAAGGTTGTCGGCATGGATCATCCGTCGGCCGAGGGCGGGCTGGCCGAGACGATGGCAAAGATCGGCGGTGTCGGCCTGGCGCTCGACGTCACCGCGCCGGACGCCGCCAGCCGCATCGCCGCCGAAGTCGGCAAGGATTTCGGTGGCCTCGACGTGGTCGTCCACAATGCCGGTATCACGCGCGACAAGATGCTGCGCAACATGCCGCCGCATTTCTGGGACATGGTGATCAACATCAATCTCGGCGCCATCCTCAACATCAATGAAGGCCTGCTCAAGAATGGCTTCAACGATGGCGCGCGCGTGGTCTGCATCTCGTCGATCGGTGGCATCGGCGGCAACGCCGGGCAGACCAATTACGGTGCGAGCAAGGCCGGCATCATCGGCTACGTCGATGCGATGGCCTCGACTTTTGCCCAGCGCGGCGGTGCGATCAACGCAGTGGCACCGGGCTTCATCGAAACGGCAATGACCGCGGCGATGCCGATCGGCCCACGCGAAGTCGGCCGTCGCCTCAGCTCGCTGACGCAGGGTGGCCAGCCACAGGACATCGCCGAAGCCGTGACGTTCTTTGCCTCGCCGGCTGCCAGCGCGATCAATGGTCGGACGATGCGCGTCTGCGGCCAGAATTTCTTTGGCGCATAGACGGCAGACGATGCAGGTCGCGGCATCTGCCTCGACCTGCATTCGAAATCGCGCAGATTCACACCGGGGAAAGGCCGGCTTTCGGTTATGATTTGCGCCCCCGAGCAGGTTCGCGCCGACGGCACCCCGTATTTGTGGCCGCGGACCATCGAATCACGAGGGTGTTTTGAAGTCCTCCCAAAGCCAGCTTGAGCGGATCGCGGAAGCGAAGCTGCCGACCCCGTTCGCCGAATTTCGCATCACCGTGTTTCGTGCGCCGGATGGCAAGGAACATGTCGTCATCGCGCTTGGTGAACTCGCGGGTGTACCGCCGCTGATTCGCATTCATTCCGAATGTCTGACCGGCGATGCCTTGTTCTCGCTGCGCTGCGATTGCGGCGCGCAGTTGAATTCGGCGTTGCAGAAGATTGCAGAGGAAGGCCGCGGTGCAATTTTGTATCTGCGCCAGGAGGGCCGCGGTATCGGCCTCGGCAACAAGATCCGCGCGTATGAATTGCAGGACCTGGGCGCCGACACCGTTGAAGCCAATCACCAGCTCGGCTTTCCGGCCGACGCGCGCGAATACGATCTGGCGATCGAATTATTGCGCCAACTGGATCTGCGCAAGATCCGTCTGATGACCAACAACCCGCGCAAGCTCGACGCACTGACCAAGGTCGGCATCGAGATCACCGAGCGCGTGCCGCTGGAAAGCGGCCGCAATCCGTACAACGAGAAGTATCTCGACGCCAAGGCCGCCAAGCTCGGCCACTTGTTCGGAATGCCTTAGGCCTATGTACGAGCTGGCCCGCTCGCTGCTGTTCCGGCTCGACGCCGAACGCGCGCATGAACTGACGCTGGCAAGTTTCCGCCGCGCGCCGAAGCTGGCGACGCTGCCGTTTGCGCACGCGGCGGTCGACGACCCGGTCGAACTGCTTGGTTTGCGCTTCGCCAATCGCGTCGGTCTGGCCGCCGGGCTCGACAAGAACGGCGAGTGCCTCGACGCATGGGCGCGGCTCGGCTTCGGCTTTGTCGAAGTCGGCACGGTCACGCCGCGTCCACAGCCGGGCAATCCGAAACCGCGCATGTTCCGTCTTCCGGCACACGGCGCGATCATCAATCGGCTCGGTTTCAACAACAAAGGCGTCGATCATCTGCTCGCGCGTGTCGCCGAGAG
>DATCXY010000420.1:0-8016 GCA_036570585.1 Solimonas sp.
ACGTGCGCGTGCGGGTTCATGCCGCGGACCTGTCGCAGCGTGACAGCTGCCCGGCAGCGGTCACCGCGGCGGTCAGCGAATTTGGCCGGCTCGATGCGCTGTGCAACATTGCCGGCATCATCATCATGTGCAACGCACACGAGATGCGCGCGGTGGACTACGAGAAGACCATCGCGGTCAATCTCAACGCGCCGTTCTATCTGACGCAGGCCGCGATTCCGCATCTGCTGGAAGCCAACGGCGCGGTCGTCAATGTCACGTCGAGCGCGGCGTTCGTCGGCGAGGCTTATGCGGTCGCGTACTGCGCGACCAAGGCTGGCCTCACGCACATGACCAAGGCACTGGCGATGGAATACGTCAACAGGCCGATCCGTTTCAACGCCGTCGCGCCCGGCGGCATGCACACCAATATCGCCGCCAATCTGAAGATGCCGGAAGGTGTCGATTACGCGCTGATCAAACGCTACTCCGGCATGCGCGGTCTGGTCGAAGTCGATGACGTGGCCGACATGATCGTGCTGCTCGCGTCCGACGCCGGGCGTGGCTATCACGGCGCCTGCATCACGATCGACAAGGGCATTTCCGCCGGCTGATCTCATGAGTGCGACCCACAAAAGCATGCAGCTCGGCTTCATCGGTCTCGGCAGTCAGGGCGGGCCGATCGCGCGGCGCATGGTCGATGCCGGTTATCCGTTGACGCTGTGGGCACGCCGGGCCGAGTCTTTGCGGCCGTACGCGGACACGCCAGCGCGCCGCACCGCGAGCATCGCCGAGCTTGGCGCCGCCTGTGAGCAGGTCGGCATCTGCGTGGTCGACGACGCCGGCGTGCAGCAGGTCTGCGATGCGCTGATCCCGGCGATGCGCGCCGGCAGCCGCATCGTCATTCATGCCACCGTGCATCCGCAGTTGTGCGTGAGCCTGGCCGCACAGGCGGCGCGACGCGACATTGCGTTGATCGATGCGCCCGTGAGCGGCGGCGGTGCCGGTGCGGCGGCCGGCACCTTGACGGTGATGGTCGGCGGCGAGCGCGCGGCGGTCGAAGCCGCGTGGCCGGTGTTCGAGACCTTCGCCGGCCGCATCGTCCACCTCGGCGGCGTCGGTGCCGGCCAGAGCGCGAAACTGGTCAACAACACGCTGATGGCGGCGCACTTCGCGATCGCACACCACGCGCTCGTCGCCGGTGAACAGCTCGGCATCGACCGCAAGGCGCTCGCCGAACTGGTCGGCGTCAGCAGCGGCCGCAGCTTCGGCTTCGATGTCTATGCGCGACAGCCGTCGCTCGCAGCGTTTGCACATGGCGCAAAGCTGCTGGCCAAGGACGTGCGCCTGCTTGGCGAAGCGCTTGGCGACGACGCGTCATACGCAGCGCTGCGTGAAGTCGCGACGCCGGTGCTCGAACGCGCGGCAAAGACCTGACGGGCGTGTGCCGGGTGACGGTGTACGCATCAACAACCATGACCGTTGCGACGGTCGCCAGGAGACATCGATGAGCTTTTCCTTGGACCAGTTTCGTCTCGACGGCAAGGTGGCGATCGTCACCGGTGCCGGCGGTCGCGGCAACAGCATCGGTCGCGCGTACGCGATCGGGCTCGCGCAGGCCGGTGCGTCGGTGGTCGTTGCCGACCTGAACGGCGACGGCGCGCAGCGCGTCAGCGCTGAAATCAGTGCGGCCGGCGGCAAGGCGATTGCCGTGCAGGTCGACATCACGCAGCCGGATTCGGTCGCGACCATGGTCGCGGCGGCGACCACGACATATGGCGGCGTCGACATCCTCGTCAACAACGCGGCGCTGATGGCCGAGCTGAAATCGCAGAGCGCGGTCGACGTGCCGCTCGCCGATTGGAACCGCATCTTCGACGTCAATCTCACCGGCGCGTTGATCTGCACGCAGGCGGTGGTGCCGGAAATGCGCAAGCGCGGCGGCGGCAAGATCGTCAACCAGGTTTCCGGGGGCGCGTTTCCGGCACAGTCGATCTACGGCATCAGCAAGTTGGCACTGGTCGGACTGACGACGACGCTGGCGCGCCAGGTCGGCCGCGAGAAAATCAACGTCAGTGCAATCGCGCCGGGCAATACCACCAGCGACGCCGGCAAGCAGCTGACGCCGGACGACTCGCCGTTCATCAAGTTCCTCGAAGCCAGCGTCGCGATGCGCGTGCGCGGCGCGCCGGACGAATTGGTCGGCACCTTGCTGCTGCTGTGCTCGCCGGCCGGCGACTGGATCACCGGGCAGGTGCTGCATGTCGATGGTGGATGGGTGTTGCGACCGTAGGGAAACGCTGAATAAGCTGCTGCGCTCGGCATCTCGCACGAGGGCGGGGCTCGGAATCCTTACGTACTGATGTACGTTGCGGTTCCTGCGCTCCGGTCTCCTGCGGCCTGCCTTCGCTCGCTACGCTTCTTCAGCGTTCCCATGACTCGGCCGTCAGCGCCCCACCGCGCAACAGCGTCAGCACCTGCTTGCGATAGCGCTCGGCCTCGAACTGCGCGCGCTCGACGTCGCCTTCGGCAATCGCCTGCATCATGCGCCGCTTGCCGGTCTTCCAGGCGGTGACTGCATCGGCGGTCGTGAACACCGGATCGTGCGTGTCGGACGCCGGTTCGGCGTGATAGAACGTGGCCGTCACCCGCAGCAGGAACTCGGCGAGCGGGTGCGCCGCCATTTCGTGCAGCAGCGTGCGCAACCGGGTTTCGAGCGTGCTGCGATTTTCGACGGTGTCACAGGCCTCGACATGAATCAGCAGCGCCGACATCGCGCGGCGCAGCGCTTCGTCGCGACAGCGCGCGGCGGCGGGAATGATTTCGCAGTCGAGCAGCAAGCTCATTTCGAGGCCGTCGCGATAGCCGAGACCATGCACGCGCATGTACGCGGCGAGTGCGCGTTGCAGCGCGCCGGCATCGGGACGCTTTCCGTAGTAACCGCCGCCTGGGCCACGGCGCACGGCGAGCAGGCCTTCGTGTTCGAGGATGCGTGCCGCCTGCTGCACGGTGACGATGCCGACGCCGAGTGTCTGCGCGATCTCGGGCAAGGAGCCGATCTGCGTATCCGGTTCGCAGTCCAGGATCATGTTGCGCAGCTTGGCCGCCGCCTCCTGGACGACCAGTCGCTTCTGATGTTTGCTTGGCGCGCCCGCTTTCACCTGTGCTTCGCTCCGTCCCGCGTGTCCGTCGTCGCCATCATACGGACGCCGTGCAGCGCCCGACACACCGGCGTTCGCTTCGACGCGGGCATCAGGCCGGATCGACGATCGCCTGGATCGACGTGGCCAGCCAGCGCGCGAGTTTCTTGTCGGCGCCGCGACGGGCCGGCAACAGCGGGAACTGGCGCGTGAACAGCACGAAGCCCATCGCCAGGATCAGGATTTCCAGCGCGCGTGCCGACGCATCCGGCGGTCCCAGCCACTTGGCCATCGGCGCGAGGATGCGCGCGTCGATCACGCGCGTCGCGACATCGCGCGCGTCGGCATCGCCGGTAGCCAGCGCGATGATCGACGGCGGCTTGATGTCGAGCCGGGTATCGAGGAATGCGCGCGCGAGCACCTCGCCGAACTGGCTGCGTTCGGTCGTGGCGAGCAGATCGCCGATCGGCATGGCCTCGATCAGCGCCGCCTCGAACAGCGCGGTCTTGCTGCCGTAGTAGCGCAGCAGCAGCGTCGAGCTGACATCGGCGATCGCCGCGATGTCGCGAATGCCCGATTGCGAATAGCCGGTTTCAGAGAACGCCTGCTGCGCCGCGGCGAGGATCTTCGCCTTGGTCTGTATCGCGTTGCGGCGCTTCGGCGGCGTGCGGGATTTCATGACGCGGCAGTATAGAGGCGCGCTTGCACTATGCTCTCGTGCGCTCACTGACACGCAAGGACTTGTCGCATGCACGATGATCTGCACCGGCCGTTGTTCGTTCCCGATCTGCTCGCCAATGCGCTCAACCAGCAGCCCGGTCGTCCGCTGCTGCAGCTGCTGGGTGGAGCGATGCTGAGCGTCGGCGATGTCCGTGATGCGGCGAGCCGGTATCAGCAGGCGCTCGCGAGTTTCGGCGTCGGCAAGGGCTCGCGCGTCGGCATGCTGTCGGCGAACCGGCCGGAGGTCCTGCACACCGTCAATGCGCTGCAACTGCTGGCGACAATTTCCGCACCGATGCATCCACTGGGCGGGCTCGACGATCACCTGCATGTCGTCACCGATGCCGACGTCCAGTTTCTGGTCTTCGATGCGCGTTACGCCGAGCGTGCGTTGCAGCTTGCACAACGCGCGCCGAATCTGCGCCTGCTGTCGTTTGGGCCGCAGCCCGGTGCCGACGATCTGTGTGCACGTGCCGAAAACTTTGCGCCGAGCAGACTCGTCGCGCCGAAGATCGGGCCGCACGATGTGATTCGTCTCGGCTACTCCGGCGGCACGACCGGCAAGCCGAAGGCGATTGCCAGCGTGCATCGCACCGGCATGCAGACCGTGCAGATCATGATGGCGGAGTGGGAGTGGCCGGCGCGGCCGCGCTTCCTGTCATGCACGCCGCTGTCGCATGCGGGTGCGGCGATGTTCCTGCCGACGCTGCTCAAGGGCGGCACGATGCTGGTGCTGCCGGCGTTCGATCCGCCCTCGGTTCTGCAGGCGATCCAGGATTACCGCATCAACTGCATGATGCTGGTGCCGACGATGATCTATGCGCTGCTCGATCACCCGCGCTTCGGCGAGTTCGATCTGTCGAGTCTGGAAACGATCTTCTACGGCGCGTCGGCGATTTCACCGGGGCGGCTGAAGGAAGCGATCGAACGGATCGGTCCGGTGTTTTCGCAGTTCTACGGCCAGGCCGAGGCGCCGATGGCAGTGACGCTGCTGCGCAAGCACGAGCACGACGTCAATGACATGACGCGACTGGCGAGCTGCGGCCGGCCGACGCCGTGGCTGCAGGTCGAATTGCTGGACGCCGAGAACCAGCCGGTGCCCGATGGCGAGCCCGGCGAGATCTGCGTGCGCGGGCCGCTGATCATGGACGGCTATCGCGACAACCCGGAATTGACTGCGCAAGCGTTTGCCGGTGGCTGGCTGCACAGCGGCGATGTCGCGGTGCGCGATGCCGATGGCTTCCTGCGCATCATCGATCGCACCAGGGACATGATCGTCAGCGGCGGCTTCAACATCTACCCGCGCGAAATCGAGGACATCATCGGTGAACATCCGGCAGTGTCGCAGGTCGCGGTGATCGGCGTGCCGCACGCGAAGTGGGGCGAGGCAGTGACGGCGCTGGTCGTGCTGCGGCCGGGCCAGCGTGCCGATGCCAGTGCACTGATCACGATGGTCGCGGCACGCAAGGGTTCGTTCCAGGCTCCGAAGATCGTCGAGTTCATCGAAGCGATTCCGCAGACCGCGGTTGGCAAGCCGGACAAAAAGGCGCTGCGTGTGCTTTACGCTGCAACAAGCATGTAGGAGCGCGCCTTGCGCGCGACCTGCTTCAACTCGCGCGATGGTCGCGGCCAAGGGGCGCTCCTGCACAAGCTGGTCGCGCCGAGTCAGCGCACGACGACGCGCACGCGCGCCAGATTTTCGATGCGACCGAAGCGCGTGTTCGCATCGCCCTGACGTTGCGACACGGCGCGCAGCACCGCGAAATAAGTGCCGGGTTTTTCGTAAGCATGCGTCGCCGTCAGCGATACGCTGGTCTGCGGCGTGATCGCGGCGCTGTGCGGGTACGTGCCGGCGCCTTCGAAATCCCACTGCGCGGCGACGACGCTGCCGGCGTTCGGCGGCACGTCGATGCGTGCGCCGAACGACACCGTTGCACCAACCGCGACGTCGGCACGCACGCCGCCGTTGGCTTGCAGCGTGATGACCGGCTGGATGCCGCCACGCCGTTCGGCGTTGTCCGGCAGCACGACCTGCGCGTCGTCGACGCGATACTGTGTGCTCGATGGCCGCACCCCTTTTTCCACCCAAGCCGCCAGATCGCGCAGGCCCTGTTGCAGTGCGCCTTCGTAGCTGACGGTATGCGCGTGCGCGGCCGGCGTCTGCGGATTGTCGTGATGCGTGTGATCGATGAACCAGATCGCGAACTGATCGTCGCAGCGTTCACCGAGTGCCTGTCGTACTTTCGAGCGATACCAGTCGGCTTGCCAGGCCAGCGCGTCGATATCCATCAGCGCTTCGAGTACCAGCATCTTGCCGTGGATCCTGCCATCGGGAATGGTGCCGGCGGTATTGGCGGCGCCGAACGGACCGATCAGCATCTCGCGCTGCGGATGGACCGGCGCGCCGCCGGCATCGCGGAACTGATCCCAGCCGCACATGTCCGGAGTCGGCAGTTGATGGCGATGATAGGTTTCGACCGCCAGCGCCCAGGCATTGTCGATGCGCACGCGTGCGCCGGCGCGCACACTGTTGAGCAGTGACTGGTCGGCCGCGTAGGCGAAGCGGATGCACCGACCGGCGACACGCGCGATCGGCACACTGCGCCCGGCGTAGTCGCCGTCGATGATGATCAGATGCGCGTTGCTGAAGTCGCGCGCCGGTACATCCGACAGCTCGAACAGCGGCGGGAAGCCCGGCGTCACGGCGCTGACGGTAGTGTCGAACGTGAAGCGCAGGTCGGCGAGGCCGGACGCGGGATCATGGCCGAGATAGCCGGGCGTGGTCCAGAACTCATTGACGTAGTTCGGGTCGAGCATCGGCACCATCGGTGCGATCTGCATGAAGTAGCCGCTGTCGAGCTGTTCATGATTCCACCAGCCGCGCAGCGGGTAACCCATGCGCGTGACTTCGCTCAGTGCGGCGCGTTCCTCGTCATTGAGTTCGGCATACGGATCGCCGCTGCCGCCGGGATCGATCGCGTCGACGATGGACGGGAAGCGATTGCGCTTCTTCAAGATGCGCAGCGCGTGCATGCGCACCGTGAACATGCTCGGGATCGCGTTCGGCGTCGCCATCACGAACGGCAGAAAGCCGTCCCAGACCTCGCGCGTGTTCTCGGCGCTGCCGATCACCTGATACGAACCGCCGCTGCCGCCGAAGATATAACCGTAAGGGCGATGCGCGCCGTACAGCTCGGCGGCGATCACGCGCGAGTATTTCGCAGCCGCGGCGTTGACGCGGTAGGCGGCGATTGCCGGATCGGCCATGCCACCGGCACGATCGGCGCCGCCGAGATTGGTCTGCACGTAGTACGCGCCGCTGTCGATCGTGAACGCGAGATTGCCGGTCGAGACCTCGAACTCGATCGGGAACGGGCCGATGTCTTCGCTGACCGCCATCGGGTACGTGTTGTGGAAGAAGCGGCCCTGATACTGCTCCGCCGACGGAAAATAGAACGAGAAGCGTGCGTCGCTGCCGTGAAAGCCGCCGTGCACATAACGGTGCGGCACCGGTTCACTGCGCAGTTCATTGATGTCGACATACGGCTGCGCATAACGCGGATCGTGTGAATCGGCGGTGACGATCGCCGGCGCGGCATCGTCATCGATCGCCGGGGCCGGGCGCGGCGTGCCTGCTTGCAACCGTTCGCCCTTGAGGATCGACTTGCCGAAGATGCCAAGCTTGGCACTGCCATTCAGCGTGTCGCCGATGATCGTCGCGCTGAAGTTGACGGTGATCGGGATCGGCTTGTTCGCCTTCATCTGCCAGCTCAGCATGCCGTCACGCACGCTGCCGTTGACGTCGTGATTGCCGAGCGGACTTTCGATGCGGCCGGTGAACGTGTCGTCGAGCGTGTCGATGTGCAGGCGCATGTCCTGCGGGCCGGCCGGTGTCGACATCGTGACCTTCCAGCTGCCAATCGCATTCACCACGCGGACTCCCCGGACGTGGCGGCCGCCACTAAGTTATCAGTTGATAACTTAGTGGCGCGAGCGAATCGCTGTCAACCTCGACGTGGCGGTTCGCGGGTACATCAAGGCGTGCTGCGCGCGCCTGCTTGTGGCGGCGCGCCGTTTGCCTGCCGCAATGCCTGCACGCTGCAGAAGCCGGCCGACAAGGCCAGCGCCGAGGAGATCAGCATCGGTGTCGGGCCGTTGCCGAGCCGCTGCGCCAGCA
>DATCXY010000421.1:0-2399 GCA_036570585.1 Solimonas sp.
ACCGGCAACGTCATTGAAGGTGATCTTGACCTGATCGGCATTCAGCATGCGGGCGCGCGATTTTCCGAATGACATCGCACCGCGGCCGGCGCCGCCGCCCTGCATCTGCCGCATGAAGTAGACCCACACTGCGATCAGCAACAGGATCGGGAATGCGTTGAACAACAGCTGCAGCAGGATCGGTGTTTCTTTCGGTACCGAGCCGCTGAATTTCACCTTATTGTCGAGCAGCGCGCCGACCATCGCGCTGTTGTCGGTCTCAGGGCTAATGCTGACGAATGGCGTACCGCCTTTCATCTCGCCACGGATGACCTGACCGTCAATGGTCGCACTGCCAACATTGCCGTCCTTCACCTGCGCCATGAAGTCGGAATAGGCCAGCGGCGACTGCGAGCGCGAATGCGACGAAAAGCTCTGGAACACCACCATCAGAACCACGAGGATGATGACCCACAGCAAAAGATTTTTAGCCAGATCGTTCAACGTCGGGGGCCTGTCGGATTGATGGACGATTGCACATTACACCGCACGGAAGTTGCGCGCCAGCAAATAGACCTCGCGCGAACGCGGCCGCGATGCCTTCGGTTTGCGGATCGTGACGGACTCGAATGATGCGCGCATCTGTTTCAGAACGCCGTCGAAACCTTCACCTTGAAAAATCTTGACCAGCAGCGTGCCGCGCGGTTTCAGATGCGCCTTGGCAAACTCCAGCGCCAGTTCGCACAGATGCACGCCGCCAGCCTGATCAGCAGCGTCGATACCGCTGATGTTCGGGGCCATGTCGCTAAGCACGACATCGACCAACTGATCGCCAATCAGCGCTTCCAGTTGCAGCAACACCGCGTTCTCGCGGAAGTCACCGACGATGATCTCGACACCGGGAATGGGATCAAACGACAGAATGTCGAGCGCCAGCAACTGTCCCTTGGCACCCAGCAGCGGCCGCGCAAACTGACTCCAGCTACCGGGCGCGGCACCGAGGTCGACGACGATCTGCCCCGGACGAAGGATCTTGTCCTTTTCCTGGATTTCCTTGAGCTTGAAGGCAGCGCGCGCGCGAAATCCGAGGCGACGCGCCTCCTGCACGTAGGTATCGGCCTCGTGTTCAGCGAGCCACCGGGCGGAGCTGGGTCGGCGTTTTTGCGTCATATCGACAACTGGCATACCGGTTAACTGCGGCCGGATCTTCTTCGTTCAAGTCCCGGCGACGCGCCGGCTTCAAATCAGACGTAGCGGATACTGACGATCTCGAACTCGCGTACGCCCTGCGGCGTCACCACCTGGGCAATTTCGCCCTCACCGCGGCCGATCAGCGCCTTGGCGATCGGGCTGTTCAGCGAAATGCGGCCTTCCTTCACGTCCGCCTCGTCTTCGCCGACGATCTGCCAGGTCTGCTCGGCCCCGCTGTCAGCGTCGGACAGCTCGACAGTCGCGCCAAAAATGACCTTGCCGTTGGCAGCGACCTGGGTCGGGTCGACCACCTGCGCGCTGCCGAGCTTGGACTCGATTTCCTGGATGCGTCCTTCGTTGAAGCCGTGCTGTTCGCGCGCGGCGTGATATTCGGCGTTTTCCTTGAGGTCGCCGTGCTGGCGCGCCTCTTCGATCGACGCAATGATCTGCGGCCGCATCTCGCTCTTGCGCTGGCGGAGTTCTTCGCGCAGTTGCTGGGCGCCGCGCAGGGTCATAGGAGTCTTGTTCATAAATTCCGGTCCCGATTCTCGACGTGGACAAAAAAAGTCTCGCGCCGACCGAAAAGCCGGCGAAAGTTTCAACGGGATGACTAAAGATACCACTGCTCCGGTGCGGCGCGCACGCTTTGATTCACTGAGAATCAATGCAACCGGCGCTACGGCACGATCGATGACGACGGCGACCGACGCCGCGCTCAATCCTCGGCTTTCGGAGTAGGCGCGCGGCTACGCACCCGCAGACGCCCACGGCCGAGCGGCAACACGTGACGCACGTGCAGAATGCGTTCGGTATCGCGCTCTTCCTGCAGGTCGATCAGGCGGCCCTTGAGCAGATCGACAACGGTGACGACACCGACAATCTGTGCCGGATCGCCGCGCATCACGACCGGCAAGCGCGTCACGTTGCGGTCCGCCATGCGGTACGACAGCTCGCGCAGCGTTTCGTCCGGATACGCGATGATCGGTGCGGCGTTCATGATCGAGCCGATCGTCGCATCGGGAGGCGTGTGCTCGGCGAGTGCGGCATTGAGCATGTCGCGGCGCGTGGTGAGCCCGACCAGGCGACCGGCATCATCCAGAACCGGGTACAGGCGCTGCCGATGGCGTTGATTGCGCTCGCCGTCCTTGCCCTTGATGAACGGTCGGGCCGCATCCGACAGCAAGGCGCCGGCATGGAAGCTGATGAAGTCCGTCCGCATCACCTCGCGC
>DATCXY010000422.1:0-11327 GCA_036570585.1 Solimonas sp.
TCTGCCATCGTTCGTGCACGCACCGCCGGAGTTGCACGCGGCACATTTTCGCGCGTTTGCCGCACGCGAGGCGGCGCGGATGCGACCCGGCAGCGTGCGCGTGCAATCGAGTCTCGATGTGGCGCTGCAGGCATCGGCCGAAGCGTTTCTGCGTGAACGCCTGCGCGATCTGGCACGCGACGGTGCGGGGCAGGGCGCGGTGCTGGTCGTCGATCTCGACGGCAATCGCGTGCGCGCCTACGCGAGCGCCGATCACGCGCATCCGCATGGTGTCGGCATCGATGCGGTGCAGACGCCGCGCCAGCCGGGTTCGGCGCTCAAGCCGCTGCTCTATGCACAGGCGCTGGAGCGTGGCTGGCGCGCCGACACCACGATCGACGATGCCGAACTGCGCGAGCGCATCAACGGCGGTCTGCACGAATATCGCAATTACAGCCGCACGCACTACGGCACGGTGACCGTCGCCGAGGCGCTCGGCAATTCGCTGAACATCCCGGCGGTCAAGGCGCTGCAGTTCGTCGGCCAGGCGCCGTTTCTTGAGCGACTGCAGGCGCTCGGCGTGCAGAGTCTGACCGAGTCGCCGGACTACTATGGCGACGGTCTGGCGCTCGGCAATGGTGCGCTGACGTTGTACGAACTGGTGCAGGCCTATACGGCGCTGGCGCGCGACGGGCTCTGGCAACCATTGACGGTGTTCGACGACGCCGGTCCGCCGACGCCGCCACGCGCCGTGATCGAACGCGACGCCGCACGCACGATCAGTGCGATCCTGTCGGATTCGTCGTCGCGTCTGCTCGAATTCGGCGGTGGCGGCGCACTGCGCTTTCCGGTTCGCACCGCAGTCAAGACCGGCACGTCCAGCGACTATCGTGATGCCTGGACGATCGCCTACAACGGCCGCTGGCTGGTCGGCGTATGGATTGGCAACCTGTCGGGACGCGCGACCGAAGGCGTGACTGGCGCGCGTGGACCGGCGCTGCTGACGCGCTCGCTGCTCGCAGGCCTGCCCCCGGATCGCCCGTTGCGCGCCGACATGCTGCATCTGGATCCGGATGCCGACGCGGTCGCGCCGGAGACTGCGCTGCCGGCATCGCCGCGCATCACGCAGCCATTTGATGGCCTGATGCTGGCGCGCGATCCGCGCATCCCCGATGCGCTGGAGGCGCTGCGTTTCGAGCTGGCCTGGCGCGAAACGCCGGTTTCGGTGCGCTGGGAGGTCGACGGCCGGCCCGTTGCCGAGACGGCGGATACGCAGTACGACTGGTCATTGCAGGGCGGCGCACATCAGTTGCGGGCCGTCGTCCGCGGTGTGGGAGGACGCGAGCAGGCAACGGCGGCGGTGCGTTTCACGGTGCGCTGAAGGCTGCCGCAAGCGATTGATCGCATGGCACTTCACGATCGCCGTCGGGATGTGCGGCTTGATTCTGGCTGGTTCGGCTACAGGAAGAGATTTGAGCCGGCATAATGCCGGCAACCAACTTGGAGATTTTGTGGACAACCAGCCCGAACGCACCGCACCCGTCCTGCCGCTGCGCGATGTGGTCGTGTTTCCGCACATGGCGATCCCGCTTTTTGTCGGCCGCGAGAAATCGATCAAGGCGCTGACCGCGGCGATGCAGGACGACAAGCGCATCCTGCTGGTTGCGCAGAAAACCGCTGATACCGACGAACCGCGCGAGGAAGACCTTTACCGCGTCGGCACGCTGGCCAGCATCCTGCAGATGCTCAAGTTGCCGGACGGCACCGTGAAGGTGCTGGTCGAAGGCGTGCATCGCGCGCGCATTGCCAGCTTTGATTTCGATGGCGCGTATCTGACTGCGGACTGCCAGCAGCTGCCGGACGACAAGCTTGGCACCACCGATGACAAGGAAATCGACGCGGCAACGCGCTCGATCCTGGCGCAGTTCGAGGGCTACGCGAAGCTCAACAAGAAAATTCCGGCCGAGTTGCTGCCGTCGCTGGCGAGCATGGATGCACCCGGCCGCCTCGCCGACACGATCGCCGCGCACCTGAACCTCAAGCTCGAGGACAAGCAGGAAGTGCTGGAGATCGACGACGCGCAGGCGCGCATCGAGCATGTCATGCGCCAGCTCGAAAACGAGATCGACGTGTTGCAGATCGAGAAGAAGATCCGCACGCGCGTCAAGCAGCAGATGGAAAAGAATCAGCGCGAGTACTACCTGAACGAGCAGATGAAGGCCATTCAGAAGGAACTCGGCGAAAGCGAAGATGGCCCGAACGAACAGGAAGAACTCGCCAGCAAGGTCGAGAAGGCCGGCATGCACAAGGAGGCGAAGGCCAAGGCCGTCGCCGAGCTGAACAAGCTGAAGATGATGCCGCCGATGTCCGCGGAAGCGACCGTCGTGCGCAACTATCTCGACGTGCTGACCTCGGTGCCATGGAAGAAGCGCAGCAAGTCCGTGATCGATCTGGATCTGGCGCAGGCCAAGCTCGACGAGGATCACTACGGGCTGGAGAAAATCAAGGAACGCATCGTCGAATACCTGGCGGTGCAGGCGCGCATGAAAAAGCTGAAGGGGCCGATCCTGTGCCTCGTCGGCCCGCCCGGCGTCGGCAAGACTTCGCTCGGGCGCTCGATCGCGGATGCGGTCAATCGCAAGTTCGTGCGCATGTCGCTCGGCGGTGTGCGTGACGAAGCGGAGATCCGCGGTCATCGCCGCACCTACATCGGTTCGATGCCCGGCAAGATCATCCAGAACATGAGCAAGGTCGGGGTCAAGAACCCGATGTTCCTGCTCGATGAGATCGACAAGATGGCCATGGATTTTCGTGGCGATCCTTCGTCGGCGCTGCTGGAGGTACTCGATCCGGAACAGAACTCGACGTTCCAGGATCACTATCTCGAGGTCGAATACGACCTGTCGGACGTGATGTTCATCGCCACCGCGAACACCCTGAACATTCCGGGGCCGCTGCTCGATCGCATGGAAGTGATCCGGTTGCCGGGTTACACCGAAGACGAGAAGGTCGCGATCGCCAAGCAGTACCTCGTGCCGAAGCAGATGAAGAACAACGGCGTCAAGGACGGCGAGCTCAGCATTGATGACGAGGCGCTGCGCAACATCGTGCGACTCTACACGCGCGAGGCCGGCGTACGCGCGGTCGAACGGCTGATCAGCAAGATCTGCCGCAAGGTCGTCAAGGAACTGCTGACGTCGAAGGACATCACGCGCGTCGACGTCACCGTCGACAATCTCGACAAGTATCTTGGCGTCTACCAGTTCCGCTATGGACGCGCCGAGGAGAAGAACCAGATCGGGCAGGTCACCGGTCTGGCATGGACGGAGGTCGGCGGCGAATTGCTGACGATCGAATCGGCGCTGGCGCCAGGCAAGGGCAAGCTGACGCAGACCGGTTCACTCGGCAATGTCATGCAGGAATCGATTCAGGCGGCGCTGACCGTGGTACGGGCGCGCTCGCAGAAGCTCGGCATTGATCCGAAGTTCTACGAGACCAAGGATATCCACGTGCACGTGCCGGAAGGCGCAACGCCGAAGGATGGTCCGTCGGCCGGCGTGGCAATGGCGACGACGCTGGTATCGGCCCTGACCGAGATTCCAGTGCGTGCCGATGTCGCGATGACCGGCGAGATCACGTTACGCGGCGAAGTTCTGCCGATCGGCGGGCTGAAGGAAAAGCTGTTGGCGGCACAGCGCGGAGGCATCAAAACCGTGCTGATTCCGCAGGAAAACGTCAAGGATCTTGCGGACATTCCGGAGAGCGTGAAGTCGACGCTCAACATCGAGCCGGTGCGCTGGATCGAAGATGTACTCCGGTTCGCGCTGGAGCGCGAGCCGGAGCCGTTCGTCGAACCGGAAAAGCCGGCCGCTGCCGAGACCGCCGCCACGGAAGCCGCACGCGCCCATTGAAAGCAGGCGATACGCAAAAGCCCCGGCCAAATCGCCGGGGCTTTTTATTGGTTGACCGATCTGGCGACGATGGCGCAACGCAGCTTGCCGGCAGCCCTAGCCGCGGAAGCCATCCTTCCACGCGCGCAGCGCCGCAAACACGGCGAGCTCGTTTTGAAGTGGCTGGCCGGTGTGCTGCTCGGCCGTGCTGCGCACCGCAGCGACGGCGCTGCGCAGAAACGGGTTGTGGCGTCGCTCAAGCGCGATCGTCGACGGCAGGCTTGGCGTGTCATTCGCACGCAGGTTGCGGACTTCGGCAATGCGGGACTGCAGGTCGGTATTGCCGGGTTCGACCGCGCTCGCGAATGCGAGATTCGCCGTGGTGTATTCGTGCGTGCAGTAAACCTCGGTCTCGCCGGGTAATGCGGCGAGCTTTGTCAGCGATTCGTGCATCTGCTGCGGTGTACCTTCGAACAGGCGGCCGCAACCGGCAGAGAACAGCGTGTCGCCGCAGAACAGCCGACCGGCGCCGTAATATGCGATGTGGCCAAGCGTATGACCGGGCACGGCGATGACGACGTAGCGCTCGCCGAACAGTTCGATTCGGTCGCCGTCGTCGAGAACTTGCGTGAGTCCCGCGATCTTGTCCTGTTCGGCGCGCGGTCCGTACACCGGCACATCCCAGCGCTTGCGCAACTGCGCGATGCCGCCGGTGTGGTCGGGGTGATGGTGGGTTATGACGATTGCAGTCAGCTGCAGGGACCCGGCATCAAGGGCGCGCTGCACGACGGCGCCGTCGCCTGGGTCAACGACGATCGCCTGGTCAGCGCGCCGCAAGGTCCAGATGTAATTGTCGACGAACGCCGGCAGCGGTTGAACGGTGATCATGTTGCGGGCTCGGCAGTATGATGGGAAGTGAAGTCTTTACCGGAGGGTAGTGCGATGTCGGCACCACGTCATCCCCGCGGGACGCGGCTTGCGGATCGCCGCGCAATCGAACAATGGTCGGAGTCTGTGCGCGGCCAGCGTTTGCTGGCACTGGAATCCGGCGAATTGCGTCGTCTGTTGCCCGACATTTTCGGGCGTCACGTTTTGCAGGTCGGCAGCTGGCTCGGCGGCAGCGCTTTGCTGGAGGGCGCCGAAACGCTGCACCGCGCCGTGCTCGGTACCGCGATCGGCGGCAATGCGTCGGCGGTCATCGATCCGGAGCACCTGCCGCTGCCGGCACGCAGCGTCGACGCATTGATCCTGCCCCATACCCTGGAGTTCAGCAGTTCGCCGCACACGGTATTGCGTGAGACGGCGCGCGTACTCAATGACCGTGGTCGCCTGTTCGTGCTCGGCTACAGTCCGTGGGGCTGGCCGGCATGGCGCGAACGACTGGGCCTGAGGCCGCGTGGCTTTCCGTCAGGCGCGCGCTTCTACAGCGCAAGCCGCGTCAACGATTGGCTGCAGTTGCTCGACTTCGATATTGCCGACGTACGCCACTTCGGTAGTGGCTTTCCATGGCTCGCACCCCGCTCGAGTTCGCACCCGTGGACACCGGGCAATCTGCTGTCGACGTTTGCGGAAAATTATCTGATCGTCGCGCGTCGCCGTGTGCTTCCAATAAATCTGATCGGCAAGCCCCAGCGTGCGCAGATCAAGCCACTGATTGGTGTTGCCACGCCTGCGGCACAGCGACAAGGCGTTGACGGCGAGCCCAAACCGACGCCATGAGCATCGCAGCACTTGGCGTAGCGGTTGTATAGCGAATCACTTGCCCTCGTCTCCGAAGTGGGAGAGGGAAGGGTCGCTCGCGGTGATGGGGTGCGAGTGGTCGTGCCGACGCAGGATCATTTTTTCGGAGTGTCTTGGCGGGCATGGCCGGTAGAATGTGCTCATGAATGATTCATTGCGCATAGCCAAAACCGTCACGATCCACACCGACGGTGCCTGCAAGGGCAATCCGGGGCCCGGCGGCTGGGGTGCGGTGCTGCAATACGGCGAAACGCGGCGCACGCTCAAGGGCGGCGAATTGGCGACGACCAACAATCGCATGGAGCTGAAAGCCGCGATTGAAGCTCTGACGGCGCTCAAGCAGCCTTGCAGCGTCGTTTTGTTCACCGACTCGGTCTACGTCATGCAAGGCCTGACAAAGTGGATGCCGAACTGGAAGGCGCGTGGCTGGAAGACTGCCGACAGGAAGCCGGTCAAGAACCAGGATCTGTGGCAGGCGCTCGATGCTGCCGCGCAGCGACACAAGATCGACTGGCGCTGGGTCAAAGGGCACAACGGCGATCCCGGCAATGAAGAGGCCGACCGGCTCGCCAATGAGGGCGTGCTGATGGCGACCGCGTCCGTCGTGCTGGAGGCGACATGAGCCGGCAGATCATTCTCGATACCGAAACGACCGGACTTGAAGTCGATCTCGGCCATCGCATCATCGAGATCGGCTGCATCGAGCTGCGCAATCGCCGGCCGACGCAGAACAACTTCCATCGCTACATCAATCCCGAGCGCGAGATCGACGCCGGCGCGGTCAACGTACACGGCATCACCAACGAACGCGTCGCGGCCGAGCCCAATTTCACCGCGCTCGCGCAACAGATCTGGGAGTATCTGGAAGGTGCCGAACTGATCATTCACAACGCATCATTCGACGTGGGCTTTCTCAACGCCGAATTTGCGCGCGCGGGAATCTTGCGCAAACTCGACGAGGTCTGCGAGATCACCGACACGGTGAAGATGGCGCGACGCCTGCATCCGGGGCAGAAGGTCAATCTCGATGCCCTGTGCAAGCGTTACGCGGTCGACAATTCGAATCGCGACTTCCACGGTGCCCTGCTCGATGCGCGCTTGCTGGCGGACGTCTATCTGGCGATGACCGGTGGGCAGAGCAAGCTGGTGCTCGACGATGAAGGCTCCGGCCTGGACCGTCGCTCGCGTTTCACCGAATTGCTCGGCGCCAGCGACGCACGGATTCCCGTCCTGCAGGCGTCCGCCGCCGAATTCGCAGAACACCAGGCGCGCCTGCAGAAGATTGCCGGCAAGGCCAAGAGCCCGCTGATCTGGGGCGACGATCTACCCGTATAAACGGTCTGAACAAAAAACTGTGGGATGCCTCCAGCAAGTGTGCGGAGGTCGACTTCAGGTTTTGCGTGCCAGCGCCGTGACCACGCCGAAATACGGTGGTCGTGGTTCATGCGAACTGATCCGGCAACTTTCGACGACATAGCCACAGCCGATCAGCAACTTGCGCAGCTTCTCCGGTTGGATGCCGAGATTGAGGTGGTCATACGCGCGCATCGTTTCTTCGTGCGTGTGCTCGGCGAGCGCCGCAATGATCAGTTTGCCGCCGGGCTTGAGCAAGCGTGCCGTTTCGGCCAGCACCGCCTTCGGCTCCTTGGTATAGGCCAGCGCGTGCATCATGAAAACGTGATCGTAACGGCCGGCCTGCAGCGGCAGCGTGTGCATGTCGGCTTCGACGAATTCGACGTTCGCAAAATCGTGCAGTCGCTTGCGCGCGGCGGCGATCACTGTCGGGCTGATGTCGACGCATGTCACACCATGCGCGCGCTCGGCGACCAGTTCGGCGAGCACGCCATCGCCGCAGCCGATGTCGAGCACTTCGCCGAGCGACAACAGGCCGATCAACGCGCGCGCCGTCGCCTCCCAGGTGCGGCCCGGCGAGTAATGCAATTCCATGCGGCCCGCGACGGACTCGGCCCAGGTCTGGCCCTGCTTGCGGCGTGCGATCACCTGCTCGGCGCGCTCGATGTCGACGCGTGCCTGCGAATCGTCAAGCGTTGCACGCAACAGCTTCCAGAACGCCGAGGCTTCGCCATCGTGGTTGATCGCAGAGTAGTACGCGGCATTGCCAGCCCGCTTGTCCTGAACCAGGCCCGCGCGCTTGAGGCGAGCAAGGTGGGTCGATACTCGGCTTTGCGCCAGATCCGTAACCTCGGTCAGCTCCGCGACTGAGAGTTCATGACGTTCAAGCAGCAGCAGCAGACGCTGACGGCTGATGTCGGACAGCAGGCTGCACAACGCCGTGCTTTGTTCCAGCGTTAGGCTCATGGGTTCATGCGGATAGGCGGATGAAGCTTGAATTGTCGCCTGCCGGTGCTGAAACGACAAAGGCCCGCCGAACGGCGGGCCTTTGTCGGCACGGGTGCAAACTCAGGATTGCGATTCCGGCGCGCCATGATCGTCGAGGTTGGCGATGATCTCCGGATGTTCGGCCACTTCCTTCTTGCCGGCCGAGGTCGCGAGGAATGCGCGCGACAGCGGCGAAGGTGTGATGTTGACGGCTGCGGCGATCATCGGCTCGCTGACGGCAGCGATCTTTTTCTCGACTGCCACAGCTGCCTGCTTGGCCTGGGTCTCAACCTTGCGGACTGCGACCTGCGCCTTTCTGACGTCTTTCCCGACGTTGACCTGCACTCTTTTCACATCCCTCTTGACGCTGGTCTGGACTTGCTTGACCGCGGCCTGCGCTTTTTTGACGTCCCTTTTGACGCTTTTCTTGACGCTGGCTTGAGCCTTCTGCATCTTGCCGGTGTTCTTCTTGACCGCAGCCTTGGCTTGTTTGACGGCCTTTCTGGCACCGTTCTTTGCGTTCTTGACCACCTTCTTCGCCGATTTCTTCAGCGCAGCGAGCCGGCTCTTGGTCGTCGCTTTCTTAGCAACGACCTTCTTCTTGGCAACGACCTTCTTTGCGGCCTTCTTTGCGACTTTCTTGGGCGCCGTCTTTTTAACGGCAGTTTTCTTGACCGGCTTTTTCGCCACTTTCCTGGCAAGGGATTTCTTGGCCTTGGCGGCTTTCTTCACGGCCTTCTTCACGACTTTCTTGGCCACCTTCTTCGCGGCCGGTCTTTTCGCCTTTTTCGCCTTTACCGCCTTCTTGGCGACGACCTTCTTGGCCTTGACGACCTTCTTGGCTTTGACAGCCTTTTTCGCAACGACCTTCTTCGCAGCTTTGGCAGCCTTGGCCGGGCCCTTCTTCGCGGACTTCTTCATAAGCGTGACAAGCTCCATACGGGTTGCGGCCAGGACGGCCAGGAATATGCGTGCAGCGATGAAATGACATGCGTTGTCTGCTCGGAACAGCATGGGCAGGACGCGATTCGCAGCGATGTGCGCCGCGCACGCAGGCGGCGTAACACCGAGAATTTCTTGTTCGATTTGGCCGCTGACACTGGCGCTGCGGGCGCAGCCGCGTGGCGATTCAGGCAAATGCAGAGCGACTTTTTCATGTCTTCGACGTGGCGTTTTGATCGCGCCATCAACTCCCCTTGACTTTTCCCCCGAAAAGCTGTGGCCGAGTGTAGAACTGCCCTAAAACATTGTCAAAAAAGAACCACATGCGTGTGCGGTCATCGTCGAAATTGTGGTTCTGCGAGCTTGGCCGGCACGGTTTCGCGATCACAGGGCCGCGGCTATGATGGCCGCCTTCAAATTTGCCGTCGCGCAGCAGACGCTCGCCGTCGTGCGCATCTCATTTTCCATCTGTGAGCGAGGTGTTTGTAATGTCCAATACGCCCCTGTACCAAGGGCAGTCCATCCAGGTCGACAAGCTGGCGAACGGTTTCGCCGAGCTGCGTTTCGACCGCCAGGGTGAACCGATCAACAAGTTTGACGCGCGCACCGTCGCCGAACTCGGCGAAGCCGGTGCTGCACTGAAGAAGGACGGTGCGATCAAGGGTCTGCTGGTGACCAGCGGCAAGGACGTGTTCATCGTCGGGGCCGACATCACCGAATTCGGCGCCAGCTTCCAGCGGCCCGAAGACGAGATCGCCGCCTGGACGTTCGAATCCAACAAGGTGTTCAGTGCGATCGAAGACCTGCCGTTCCCGAGCGTCACCGCGATCAACGGCATCGCGCTCGGTGGCGGCTTCGAGATGGCGCTGTCGACCGACTATCGCGTGATGAGCGCGACCGCGCAGGTCGGCCTACCGGAAGCCAAGCTCGGCCTGTTTCCGGGTTTCGGTGGCACCGTGCGCCTGCCGCGCCTGATCGGCGCCGACAATGCGATCGAATGGATCGCCGGCGGCGAGCAGCAGAAGCCGGCGGCGGCGCTGAAAGTACACGCGGTCGACGCGGTCGTGGCGCCGGACAAGCTGCGTGATGCCGCGCTGAAGTTGTTGCAGCAGGCGGTCGATGGCAAGTACGACTGGCAGGCGCGCCGCGCACAGAAGACCGGCAAGCTGCAGCTCAATGCGATCGAAGCCATGATGGTGTTCAGCACCTCGAAGGCATTCATCGCGGGCAAGGCCGGCAAGAACTATCCGGCACCGCTCGCCGCGGTGTCGGCGATCGAGAAAGCCGCCGGCAAGAGCCGTGACGACGCGCTGAAGATCGAGGGCCAGGCTTTCGCCAAGGTCGCGAAGACGCCGCAGGCGGATGCGCTGATCGGCCTGTTCCTCAACGATCAGCTGATCAAGAAGAAGGGCAAGGCCTACGTCAAGGCCGGCAAGAAGGTGCAGCATGCAGCCGTGCTCGGTGCCGGCATCATGGGCGGTGGCATTTCGTACCAGTCGGCGAGCAAAGGCGTGCCGGTGATCATGAAGGACATCGCCGACAAGGCGCTGGACCTTGGCATGGAAGAGGCCAACAAGCTGTTGTCGAAGCAGGTCGGCAAGAAGCTGACGGCGGAGAAGGCTGGCCATATCCTGTCGACGATCCGTCCGACGCTGAACTACGGCGATTTTCAGACCATCGACATTGTCGTCGAGGCGGTGGTCGAGAACCCGAAAATCAAGAAGTCAGTGCTTGCCGAAGTCGAGAGCAAGGTAAAGGAAGGCACGATCATCGCGTCGAACACCTCGTCGATCTCGATCGACGAACTCGCGACGGCGATGAAGCATCCGGAAAACTTCCTCGGCATGCACTTCTTCAACCCGGTACATCGCATGCCGCTGGTCGAAGTGATCTACGGCGAGAAGACGTCGAAGGAAGCGATCGCCACGGTTGCCGCCTACGCCGCGGCGATCGGCAAGACGCCGATCGTGGTCAAGAACTGCCCGGGCTTTCTCGTCAACCGCATCCTGTTCCCGTATTTCTACGGCTTCCTCGGTGCGCTGCGTGACGGTGCCGACTTCGTGAAGGTCGACAAGGTCATGGAAGGCTTCGGCTGGCCGATGGGCCCGGCGTACCTGCAGGACGTGGTCGGCATCGACACCTCGCATCACGTCGGCGACGTGCTCGCGGAAGGCTATCCGGACCGCATGAAGAACACGACCGGCGAAAAGACCGCGCTCGACGTGATGTACGAGCAGAAGCGTTTCGGCCAGAAGAATGGCATCGGCTTCTACAAGTACGAGACCGATCCCAAGGGCAAGCCGAAGAAGATCGCCGATCCGACGACCTACGAACTGCTCAAGCCGATCCAGAAGGGCCAGGTCGACATGAGCGACGAAGAGATCGTTGATCGGCACATGCTGCCGATGATCATCGAGACGGCGCGCTGCCTTGACG
>DATCXY010000423.1:0-4511 GCA_036570585.1 Solimonas sp.
CGTTCGCACTCGAAGCGCTCGAACACCAGTTCGACGAAATGCTGCCGGTCAAGTCGAAGATCCTGCAGCGCCGGCCGTGGGAATATTTCCGCGATCATTTCTGGGTGACGTACTGGTTCGAGACGATCGGACCGACGACGCTGCTCGAAACACTGGGCGTCAACAAGGTGCTGTTCGAGACCGATTTCCCGCATCCGACCTCGCTGTATCCGGGCGTGCAGGAGCACATCATCAAGACGCTCGGCGGCTACGACGACAACGTGCGCAAGCGCGTGCTCGAACGCAACGCGGTGGAGCTGTACAAGCTGCCGTTCTGAGCCGGGCGCCTATCATCGGCTTGCCGTCGACATGACGGCGCCGATGGTGGGCGCGTTTCGTTGATGCGGTCTCGCATTCGTGAATGGTTTCCTGCCACTCGCTGTCGAGGAGTTTGCGGATGTCCTGGTGTGCCGACGATATTCCCGATCTGAGTGGCAAGGTCGCGCTGGTCACTGGCGGCAACGGCGGCATCGGCTATTGGACCGGCCTGCATCTGGCGCGCAAGGGCGCGCAGGTGATGCTGGCCTGCCGTTCGCCGGCGCGCGCCGAGGCAGCGCTGGCGACGATGCGGGCCGCGGCGCCGACGGCGCGAATCGACAGTGTGCCGCTCGATCTTGCCGATCTGGCATCGGTGCGCAACGCCGCCGCAGAATTTGCCGGGCAGCATCGGCGGCTCGACATCCTCTGTCTCAACGCCGGCATTGCGCTGTCACCGATGGGCCGTACCCAGGACGGTTTCGAATCGCAGTTCGGCTCGAACTTTCTCGGTCATTTCGCGTTGACCGGACAGCTGATCGACGTGATCCGCGCCACGCCCGATTGCCGCGTCGTGCATGTCGGCAGCCTCGCCCACCGCATCGGTCGCATCGATCTTGATGACCCGAACTTCGAGCGGCGGCGTTATTCGCCGTGGCGCGGCTACGGCCAGAGCAAGCTCGCCAACGTCATGTTCATGCTCGAACTGGAGCGGCGTTTCCGTCGCCACGATCTGCGTGCGATCAGCGTCGGTGCGCATCCGGGATTTTCTGCGACCAACATCGCGGCGTCGGTTCCGTTCGCGAACTGGCCGCCGATGCACAGGATGTTCGCAAGCCGCATCCAGACCCCGGAGCAGGGCGCCCGTCCCTCGCTGTATGCGGCGACCGCGGCGGAGGTCAGTGGCGGCAGCTACTGTGGACCGAGCGGCTGGCTGGAGCTCAAAGGCACGCCCGGTCCGGCGCGCGTGGCCAGGGCGGCGCATGACGAAGCCGTCGCGCAAGGCTTGTGGAATGTGGCCGAACAGCTGACCGCAACCCGCTTCCTCGACTGAGCGTCAGGCACCTGGGCCATTGCCGCGATCGGCGAAACGATCGCGCAGTTCACGCTTGAGAATCTTGCCGCTGGCATTCTTCGGCAACTGCTCGATCACCTCGACCCGCTTCGGCGCCTTGTAGCCGGCCATTCGTTCACGGCAGTAAGCAATCAGCTCGTCGACGGTTGCCGACTGGCCGGCGCGCAGCACGACCACCGCCATCACCACCTCGATCCAGCGCGGATGCGGCACGCCGAACACCGCCACTTCCGATACCGCCGGATGCGTGAAGATGACTTCTTCGACTTCGCGACTCGCGACGTTCTCGCCGCCGGTCTTGATCATGTCCTTCTTGCGATCGACGACGCTCAGGTAACCCTCGCTGTCGATCACGCCGAGATCGCCGCTGTGGAACCAGCCGTTGCGAAACGCCTCGGCCGTGATCGAGGGATTCTTCCAATAGCCGAGCGTCACATGCGGGCCGCGATGGACGATCTCGCCAATCGTGCCCGGCGGCACCGGTCGATCGTCGTCATCGACGACGCAGGTTTCGACATTGAGCGCCGGCCGGCCCGCCGAACCAAGTTTGCGCAGCTGGTCCTCGGGCTTGAGCACGGTCGCGACCGGCGACAGTTCGGTCTGTCCGTAGAAATTGAACAGTCGGATGCCGGGCAGGCGCGTGATGATTTCGCGGATGATTTCGCCCGGCATGATCGACGCGCCGTAATAGCCTTTCTTCAACGACGACAGATCGCGACGATCGAAGTCGGGGTGGCGCAGCAGTGCGATCCACACGGTCGGCGGACAGAACAGCTTGCTGACGCGCTCGGTCTCGATGGTTCGCAACAGCGTCGCCGGCTCGGGCGACGACAGCACGATGCTGGTCGCGCCCAGATACAGATCCGGCGTCAGGAAAGCATCGAGCTGCGCGCAGTGATACAGCGGCAGCGCGTGCACCTCGATATCGTCGCTGCGCATTTCGCCGTCGATGATGCAGCTCGTGTAATGCGAATACAGGCAGCGCGCCGACAGCAGCACGCCTTTCGGCCGCGACTCGGTGCCGCTGGTGTAGAGCATCTGCACCGGTTCGTCGTCGCCGACCCCGACGTCCGGCGCATCGGTATTCGCGTGCTGCATCCAGGCCTGCACGCACTCCCAGCCCGCCGGCGTGTTCGCGTGCTGCTCGCGAATCGCGCCGCGCACCTTGAGCGTGATGCCGGCCTCGACGATCGCGGCATCGGCAATGGCGCTCAGCGCGTCCTCGACGATCACGCCGCAGGCACCGGCGTTGTCGAGGATGTACGCGACTTCGCTGGCACCGAGCATGAAATTGATCGGCACCGTCACCGCGCCGAGCCGTGCGAGTGCGAAGCGCACCACGACGAACGCGTGATTGTTGTGCGACAACAGCGCGATGTGATCGCCCTTGGCGATGCCGCGCGCGGCGAGCGCGTTGGCGGTGCGATTCACGCAGTCATCGAGTTCGGCAAAGCTCTGCCGCAGCTCGCGATAGACCAGCGCGGTCTTGTCGGGAAAGCGGGCGGCACTGCGCGACAGCAGATCGCCGAGCCGGTGTTGGCGCGAGCGCGCGATCAGCGACGCCAGATTCGAATCGGAAATCGTCACGATATTGAGTCCCTGATGACGCCGCTACGCCGCTGAACGCACGCGCCGCAGGCGCGCGCTGCGGGTGCTGCTCGCCGCACGCAGCAGTCGCTGCCTGGCGAACGCAACGATATCGGCGCGGACCTGTCGGCTTTCACGGAAGTAACGATCGAACACCGGAAATGCGTGCGGCAACAACGGCCAGACGTGACATGTCGTGTCGATCCCGGCTTCGTGCAAGCGTTCGACCAGCATCAGGGTATCGTCCAGCAACATCTCGTTGTCGGTCGTCACGAACAGCATCGGCGGCATGCCGTCGCAATCCATGTAGAGCGGCGAAAGCTCCGGATCAGCGCGATCCCAGTCACCGGCATAGAGATCACAAATCCGTCTCAGCGCGACCGCCGGCAGCACCAGGTCGCGGTCGATCAGACGCGGGCGCGCGGGCGGGCTGTGCACGCGCCCCAGCTCGGTCGCGGGCGATACCATCACCGCGCAGGCCGGCATCGGCAGCTTGCCCTTGCGGATACGCTGCAACACGCCGAGCGCGAGATTGCCGCCGGCCGAATCGCCGCCAATGATGATCTGCGAGGCCTGATAGCCGCGATCGAGCAGCGCGCGATACGCGTTCTCGCAATCGTCGAGCGGCGCCGGAAAGCGATTGAATGGTGCGAGACGGTAGTCGGGAATGAATGCATCGGCTTCCAGTTCGCGACACAGCTTGGCGACCATCACCAGATGTGCGTTCGGCGCGGCCGGCAAGATGAATGCACCGCCATGCAACCACAACACCACCGGCCGTTGCGCGGGCCTGACGCTGCCCAGCACATGTCCCGGCACCTTGCCGACGATCTCGTAATTCAGCGGCAGCCCGGCACTGTCGGGACAGACTTTGCCGGCGGTATGCAGCTGCACCCCGGCCAGTCGGCTCTCGTCCATGCAGGCGATCCAGCGGAGCAGCGGTTTCAGCACGAGGCGTACGACAGGCCGCATCAAGCGACTGCGGCGGCTGATCTCGTCCGGGCGGTGATGGATCACGTCAGGGTTCGTGTCGGTCATGCGGTCAGGTTTCATGGGCAAGCTGCTGGTTTCCTGTGCGGCGGGGAAGCGTGTGGGCCAAGCCCGCCGCGCGTCACCCGCAGATCGTGAATTCGAAGGCCAGGTCCGCGCTGACTGGCCGGCATGTGCAGCACGGGGTTCAGACCATCGCGGCCTCCAGCTCGACCAGGCCATCTTCTAGATATTCGAGCAGGCGCTGCATGTGCGGTACGGTTTTGCGGCAGGCGATCAGGCCGAAGTCGACGAAATCGTGACGGCTGATCACGGTGATATTCAGCGCCAGGCCATCGGCGAGCAGCGAGACCGGATACAGGCCGGTCAGCTTGGCGCCCTGCCAGTACATCGGCTCGCGCGAGCCGGGCACATGTGAAATCACGACGTTGCCGAGGGTCTTGTCCGGCATCAGGCCAAGGAAAGTGCCAAGCGCGCCGGGCGCCAACATCAATGCCGCATAAGTCGTCAACTGCGCCGGTGTCAGTTGATGAATTTTCTTCTTGTTGTAGTTCATGCAGTTGCG
>DATCXY010000424.1:0-4171 GCA_036570585.1 Solimonas sp.
AGGGCCGATACAAAGCTGATACGCAGTTCGGTGCGTTCCGATAGTGTGCGCACGAGCCACGCCAATGCCGCGTCGAGGCCAAGATCATCGAGCAGCGTCGGCCGCAGCAGCCGCGACAGCTCGCGCGTGTCGTGCAGTGCGCCGCGCGTGATATTGAGCGCGTCGTCGAGGCGATGCTTGAGGCCGAGGTTGCCGGCGCCGCACGCATCGTCGGAGATGCGCTGCAATTGATTGGCCAGCGCGGTCAGCGTCTGCCCGATGCCGTCGTGCAGATCGCGTGCCAGACGGCGACGTTCTTCTTCCTGCACGTGCCAGACTGATTTGGCGAGTGTGCGAAAGCGCTTCTCGCTGCGGACCACCGATTGCAACAGACGCTGATTGTCGGCGGTCAGTTCCTGGACCTGACGCAATACTGCGAGGCGGAAGTCCTCCGCGTCGTCAGGCGAAGGACCGAAGCTTGCCCCTGATGGTGGTTGCTGCAGCACGCAGTGCTCAGCAGTCCAGTGGTCCGATCGCCGACAGGCTGGCTTCGAGACGGTTCAGTGCGGTGCGCTGGCACGATGCCGCGAGCGCCAGGGCGGCTTGTCCGGCAAGCGCATCAAGGATTTCGAAATCGAGCTCGCTGAGTCCGCGCTCCTGGTCCTTGCGCAGCAGGCAGAACGCGCCGCAGCGGTTCGGTCCCAGTTCCAGCGGCAGGCTGATCACGGCCGGTGCGGCGGCATGCGCCGGTTCGACCAGCAGTTCGCCGCGCGGGCAGGCCAGGCCACGGCTGGATTCGAGCAGGGTCCGGTGCAGCGCACGCGCCGCCATGCCGAGCATCGCGTCGAGGACTTCCTGGCCGGGAAGCGCATGCGCGCACGCGATTTCGAGCACGGTATCGTCGCGCAGCTGCACGACGAAACCGCCATGCGCACCAATCACGCTGCAAGCGGAACGAAGCGTGTTGTGAAGGACTTGCAATGCGGCATCGCCGGCCGCCGTCGGGGCCCACGCAATACCGGCCGGGGCGGGCTCTTGAGGTGCTGTCTGTCGTCGGCGCAGCGCCGAGCGAGGAAATGTGCGGACGCCGCGGGGCAGCGCGGGCGAGCGATGTCGACTGGACAATGAACCCTCCTGAAGGCTGCTGTTCCGCGAACCCTGTACTGGCGTTTGCGTCTCCTGAGCGCAACCTTGTTTGCCGGGGTGGTTTCCCGATCTGTGTCGGAGTGTAACAGAGCGCATCGCGCGGTCCGGAACTTGCGAGTTGATCGCGTTGCGATGCTATTCCTCGTCGAGTCCGAGCTTCTTGATCCGGTAGCGCAACGCGCGGAACGACATGCCGAGCAGTTCCGCGGCGCGGGTTTTGTTGTAGCGCGTCTTCTGCAGCGCTTCGCGGATCGCGTTCCTCTCTATTTCTTCCATCTGCGCACCGAGTGCGGCAGCGCTCTGCGCTTGCGGCAGAGCCGCCGGTGGCCGCAGTTGCAGGTCAGCGATCGTGATGTGTTCACCATCGGACAACGTCGCGGCACGTTCGAGGATGTTCTCGAGTTCGCGCACATTGCCGGGAAAGGCGTAGGCCTGCAGCGCGGCCAGCGCGGTGGCATCGAGCGGCGGCAACTGCGGCAGCTCCATGTCGCGCGCGAGCTTTCCCAGCACATGCTGGGCGAGCGACGGAATGTCGCTGGCGCGGCCACGCAGCGGTGGCACCTGCACCTCGATGACATTGAGGCGGTAATAAAGATCCTGGCGAAATGCGCCGTTGCTGACCAACTCGCCCAGATGCTTGTGCGTGGCCGAGATCACGCGCACGTTGACGGCGATCTCGCTTTCGGCGCCGACCGGGCGCACTGCGCGCTCTTGCAGCGCGCGCAGCAGCTTGACCTGCATGTGCGCAGGCAGATCGGCGACTTCGTCGAGAAACAGCGTGCCGTTCTCGGCGGCCTGGAACAGACCGGTCTTGTCGCGGTGCGCGCCGGTGAAGCTGCCCTTCAGATGGCCGAAGAATTCGCTCTCCATCAGCTCCGAAGGAATCGCGCCGCAATTGACCGGCACGAACGGTCCACCTGCACGCGGTCCTTTCTGATGAATGAGCTTGGCGACCAATTCCTTGCCGGTGCCCGATTCGCCGGCGATATGCACGGGCGCCTGACTGCGTGCCAGGCGTTCGATCAGTGCCCGCAGCTGGCGAATGCTTTCATGATCGCCAAGCAGTGTCTGCTGGTCTGCGGGCGTCTCGGCGCACAGACGCAGCGCAGTGTCGACGAGCTTGCGCAGTATGCCGATGTCGACCGGCTTGGAGACGAAATCGAACGCGCCCGCCTTGAGGCTTTCGACCGCGGCTTCGGCATTGCCGTAGGCGGTGATTACCGCCACTGGCGTCTGTGGAAACCGCGCCTGGATATCGCGGACCAGTTCGATGCCATTGCCATCCGGCAAGCGCATATCGGTGATGCACAGATCGAAGCGCTGTTGCGCCAGCAGTGCACGAGCCTCATGCAGGGTGCCAACCGCGATGGTCGCGAGATTCATGCGGCCGAGCGCGATCTCGACGAGCTCGCGGATGTCCACTTCGTCATCGACGATCAAAACACTGGCTTTAGCGACGGTCATGGCGAGGCGGGAGTCTGAAAGACGATGCGGAAGCACGCGCCATCGGAAGTGGGCACGCAGTTCAAGCGGGCCTGATTGTATTCACAGAGTTCACGTGACAGATAAAGGCCAAGGCCGGTACCGGCCGCGTGCGTCGTGAAGAATGGCTCGAACAAACGTTCAAGCACTTCCGCCGGCAGACCGACGCCATTGTCGCTGAGCTCCAGCCACGGCAGTCCGCTGTCGACTTCGATACCCGCCTGCACCAGCACTGTGATCGAACGTTTGCTCGCGCCGCCATGCTCGAAGCTGTTGTCCCACAGATTGAACAGCACCTGCTGCAGATGTTCCGGGTCGAACAGGACGGTGATCGCAGCCGGCACGTCGGCAAGTTCGATCGAGCGCAGATCGCGTGCGTGGCTCTCGTGATACATCGCGGCGCTGCGGCGCAGGCTGTCGCGCAGGATCAGCGCGTCGCGTCGGGCCGGTTGGCGGCGGCTGATGTCGAGCACGTTGCGCACGATGTGATCGATGCGCACGGCGTGACGCTGGATCATGTCGAGCAGCCGGCGATTGCCGGCATCGAAATCCGATTGCTCGGCCAGCAATTGCCCGGCCTGCGTGATCGCCGACAGCGGATTGCGGATCTCATGCGCGATGTTGGCCGACAGCCGGCCGAGCGCGGCGAGCTTCATCTGCTGGGCCTGTGCCCGCAGCGCGCCAGCGTCTTCGAGCATGATCAGCGTCGGTGCTTGCTCACCCCAGCCGAGGCGCGTGAAGCGCGGCAACAATTCGCGACCGGCCGGGCCGGCAATTGCATCAGTGGCACTGGACGGCGCGTTGCCCTTGCGCCAGTCGAGCAGTGCGCCGTGCAGTACCGGCAACACCACGTCGAGCTGACTGTCGACGCTGGCCTTGTCCGCGGTCAGGCGCAGCGCCGCGGCGTTGGCGGTGCGCACGCGTGCGTCGGCGTCGACGACCAGCACGCCGGCCTGCATCGCCGCGATGATGTTGTCGTTGAGGCGCGTCAGGTTGATGAACTCGCTGCCGACGCGCGCCGCGACCGCTTCGCTGCGACGCGCGCGCAGTCCCACCATTGCCGCCGTCATGCTGGTGGCGAAGAACATCAAACCGAGCAGGCCGGCCTGTGAAAAATCGCCGCTGTCGATCTGTTCGGCATGCAGCTGCCGCAGCGTCTCCTCGCCGAAGATCGTCAGCGTTGCGGCGGCCGCGAACACCAGGCCGAGCCGCGGCGTCAGGACCAGGCTGCAGCCGACCAGCGGCGGCACCAGCAAAATGCCGAGTCCGCCGCCCACGCCGCCGGTTGTGTAGACCAGCAGGCCGAGCGCGGTCAGATCGACGGCGAAATGCAGCAGGGCCTGCGCGGTCAGCGAGAAACGCTGGTTGGTCGCCAGAAACTGCAGCGTCAGCGCCAGCGCGGCATAGGTGAAGCACGAAAAGAACAGCAGCTGCGTCGAGACCGCACGGAAGTAGTCGGGCGCGAGATTGAAGCGGAACAGGAACAGCAGCGCCGCGACCAGCAGCAGCCGGTATGGACCGAGGATCGCGAGAATGCGCCAGTCATCGCTGCGACTGGCAGGTG
>DATCXY010000425.1:0-2112 GCA_036570585.1 Solimonas sp.
TTCGATGGCCCCGCATTCCTCGAGGTCATGATCTATCCGACGGCATCGGTCTATCCGATGGGCGGCCCTGGGCAGGCATACGAGCAAATGATCACCGGCGAGTGGATCCATTCGCGCGGCGCGGCCAAATCCTCGCAGGACGACGCGCCGACGACCCAGATGTTCTGAGAGCACCGCGATGGCGGAATTTCCTCCGTAGAATTCCGCTCCGGCCTCCTGACCCAAGCGGCCGCATCGCGGGCCCCGCTGGGACGGCTTGCGGCAGCGTAGCCACGCACTGAAGAAGCGTCTGGTCCACCAGACCGCGAAGCCGGGTCGGCGCTCGCCGCCGCGCCTGTACGACTGAGTGTTCATGCGCCGGCTCTGCGCTGGCGACGAGATCGCGGTTTCAGGCTCGACTGCGAATCGCGCGAATCGATCAGCTCGCCGCTTTCATTGACCGGCGCCGCGCGGCACGACTCCCACATTGTGATGACGCGCCGCTGCGCAGCCCCGATACAATCCCGTCATCGACCTTTCCCTTCATACCCGAGGAGCCCGGCATGAGCGCCGAACACATCGTCACTGAAAAACGCGACCGCATCCTGACGATCCGACTGAATCGCACCGACAAGAAGAACGCCATCAGTGGCACGATGTACAAGGCGATGACCGACGCCATCAATGCCGGCCACGCTGATCCGGACGTGCGCGTGATCCTGTTTACCGGCACCGACGGCTGCTTCAGCAGCGGCAATGATCTCGGTGATTTCCTCAACTCACCGGATTCGACCAGCGGCAGTGTCATCGCCGACTTCATGCAGGCTGTCGTCGATGCGAGCAAGCCGATGGTGGCCGCGGTCACCGGCCCCGCGGTCGGTATCGGCACCACGCTGCTGCTGCATTGCGACCTGGTCTATGCGGGCGAGAAGACCCGTTTCCAGCTGCCGTTCGTCAACATCGGCATCTGCCCCGAGTTCGCATCGAGCCTGATGATGCCGGTGATCATGGGTCACCCACGCGCCGCCGAACTGATCCTGCTCGGCGAACCGTTCACCGCGGCCAAGGCCCGCGAATACGGACTGATCAACGACGTGCTGGCGGATGCCGGAGTCGAGGCGCACGCCCGCGCGCAGGCACTCAAGCTCGCCAGCCAGCCACCGAATGCGACGCGTACCGCCAAGGCACTGCTGAAGCGTTGGACGCGCGAGCAGATCAAGGAAGCGGTCAGCGTCGAGATCAATCACTTCAGCCCCATGCTCAAGCAGCCCGAGGCGCTCGAAGCACTCGGCGCGTTCATGCAGAAGCGCAAGCCGGATTTCTCGAAGTTCAATTAATCGCCGCACAGGCGGCGACAGCCGGACTTCCCCTCTGGCGCCGGCCCGCCGCTGGACTTAGATTCCCCCGGGTCATCACTCAATCCCTCGGGGGGATTCCATGCACGCAATGAAAGCCCTGCTGGCGCTCGCGCTGGCCGCCAGCGTGTCGGCCTGTACACACACCGACAAGATACCCACGGCCACGGCCACAAATGCCACGGTCGCAGCCGCGCCGTGGCAACTTGACGAGTCCAAGCTGACGCCATTCATGCGCTTCGCGCCGTCAGACCTCGACGCCAGCACCAAGGCGTGCGACAACCTCGCCGGCCATGTCAACAACAAGTGGCTTGCCGCCAATCCGATTCCATCGGACCGTTCGAGCTGGGGGCCGTTCGATGCGCTCGCCGAACGTTCGCTCGACGTCCGCCATCAGATCGCCGAGCACCTCGCGAGTGAAAAGCCGGAGGGCGGCGTCGACAAGATCATTGCCGACTTCTGGACATCCGGCATGGACGAGCAGCGGATCGAGTCACTCGGCATCAGTCCGCTGAAAGCGCGGCTGGCGGCAATCGATGCGCTGGTCAGTGGCCCGGCAATTGCGGACTACCTGCGCACGGTCGCAGCCATGGGTCAGAACCCGCTGTTCGACTTCGGGCCGGAAGACGACTTCAAGAACTCGGCGATGAACATCGCCTACGCCACGCAAGGCGGCCTCGGTCTGCCCGACAAGACCTACTACTTCGACGCCGACAAGAAGCCCATTCGCGACGCGTACGAAAAGCACATGGCCAAGGTCCTCGAATTGTCCGGGATC
>DATCXY010000426.1:0-8134 GCA_036570585.1 Solimonas sp.
CATGTCGATCGCGCCTTTTTCAAGCAGGAATTCCGCGCGCTGGAAACCTTCCGGCAGCTTCTGACGGACGGTCTGCTCGATCACGCGCGGCCCGGCAAACCCGATCAGCGCCTTCGGTTCGGCGATCTGGATATCACCCAGCTGCGCAAAGCTCGCCGATACGCCGCCCATCGTCGGATGCGTGAGCACCGAGACGAACGGCAGCCCCCGTTCGCCGAGTTTGGCGAGTGCCGCCGATGTCTTGGCCATCTGCATCAGCGAGAACAACGACTCCTGCATGCGCGCGCCACCGGTGGCGCTGAAGCAGACATACGGCACCCCGTATTCGAGGCAGGCATTGACGCCGCGCACGAATTTCTCGCCGACGACACTGCCCATCGAACCGCCCATGAAGCTGAATTCGAACGCCGATGCGACCAGCGGCATGCCCATCAGCTGACCCCGCATGACGACCAGCGCGTCCTTTTCTTCAGTATCTGCCTGCGCTTCCTTGATGCGGTCGACGTACTTGCGGCTGTCCTTGAACTTCAGAGGATCGCGCGGGGTGACGTCGGCACCGAGCTCCTCGCGCGGTTCGGCGTCGAGAAAGTGATTGAGGCGGGCGCGCGCCGCGATCGGCCGGTGATCGCCACACTTGGGACAAACCTCCAAGGTGCGTTCGAGCTCAGCGCGGTACAGCACCGACTGGCAGGTGCCGCATTTGGTCCACAGACCTTCAGGTACATTGCGCTTGCGCGCGCCACTGGTCAGCAGTTTGGATCCCGCAATCTTATCGAGCCAGCTCATTGCTTTCGTTCTGCCTTGGTCGAGGCGCCTATGGTAGCCGCTTCGAGATTAGCGGTCTGCGCTGGCAGGCTGTCAAGCGCAGCCCGCAGTTCAGCCATTTTGCGCTGCAACACCACCGGTAGTTCGGCCGGCCGATCCTGCAGGCGTTCGGCTTCGGCCACCAGCGCGCTGCCGACCACGACACCATCGGCGATCGCCCCAACCGCCCTGGCCGACGTCGCATCGCGAATGCCGAAACCGACGGCCACGGGCAGCTCCGTGTGCTGGCGGATCATTGCCACTTGCGCGGCGACACTGGCGACGTCGAGCGTCGCCGCACCGGTCACGCCCTTCAGCGACACGTAGTAAAGATACCCGCTGGCCTCGCGGGCGACGGCCGCAACGCGCGACGCCGGGCTGGTCGGGGCAAGCAGGAAAATGCAATCGAGGCCATGCGCACGTAACACAGGGACATAATCCTGCGCTTCCTCGATCGCCAGATCGACGAGGAGGACGCCATCGACACCGACCTGTTGTGCTCGCTCGGAAAATGCCTTGATGCCGCGCGCTTCGACCGGGTTCAGATAACCCATCAGCACCACGGGTGTCTGCGCATCGGTTTGGCGGAATTCCGCGACCATATCGAGAATCTGCCACAGGCCGGTGCCGTACTTCAGTGCGCGCTCGCACGCGAGCTGGATCGTCGGGCCGTCGGCCATCGGATCGGAAAACGGCACGCCGAGTTCGACCACATCGGCACCGCCGCGTACCAGCGCATGCATCGCCTCGACCGTGATGTCGGGATTCGGGTCGCCGGCCGTGAAGTACGGGATCAACGCCTTGCGGCCTTGCGCGCGCAGCGCATCGAAGCGTTTTTGGAGACGACTCATGTCAGGGATATGCCTTCAAGCTTGGCGATCGTGAAAATATCCTTGTCACCGCGACCGGACAGGTTGATGACGATGCGTTTGCCGATACCGAGTCGCGGCGCAAGCTTCCTTGCGTAAGCGATGGCGTGCGACGACTCCAGCGCCGGAATGATGCCTTCCGTGCGCGTCAGCTCATGGAATGCGGCAAGCGCCTCATCATCGGTCGCCGACACGTACTGCACGCGGCCGCTGTCCTTCAACCACGAGTGTTCGGGACCGACGCCCGGATAGTCGAGGCCGGCCGAGATCGAATGCGTGCCGAGGATCTGGCCGTTATCGTCGGCCATGATGTAGGTGCGGTTGCCGTGCAGAATTCCGGGTTTGCCGGCCGCCAGCGGTGCGGCATGGTCGGGCGTATCAATACCGCGCCCCCCCGCCTCGACGCCGTACATCGCCACCGACTTGTCCTCGATGAACGGATGGAACAGGCCAATCGCATTCGAGCCGCCGCCGACGCAGGCCACCAGCGCATCCGGCATCTTTCCGAACTTGCTCCGGCTCTGCGCGATCACCTCGCGACCGATCACCGACTGGAAGTCACGCACCAGCAGCGGATACGGGTGCGGCCCCGCAACCGTGCCGATCACGTAGAACGTGTCGTCGACGTTCGTGACCCAGTCACGCAGCGCTTCGTTCATCGCGTCCTTGAGCGTCTTGGTGCCCGACTGCACCGGCCGTACCTCGGCGCCGAGCAGTTTCATGCGATAGACGTTCGGCGACTGTCGCTGCACGTCCTCGGCGCCCATGTAAACAACGCATTCAAGGCCCAGCCGCGCCGCGATCGTCGCGGTCGCGACGCCGTGCTGGCCGGCGCCCGTCTCGGCAATGATTCGCGTCTTGCCCAGATGTTTGGCAAGCAACGCCTGGCCCACGGTGTTGTTGACCTTGTGCGCACCGGTATGATTCAGATCCTCGCGCTTGAGCCAGACCTCGGCGCCACCCCAGGCTTTGGTCAGGCGCTCAGCGTGATAGAGCGGCGACGGCCGGCCGACGTAATCGGCGAGGTCGCGATCGAGTTCTTCCAGGAAGACCGGATCGTTCTTGAGCCGCAGATAGGCATCGAGCAACTCGCGCAGCGGCTCCATCAGCGTCTCGGCGACAAACTGGCCGCCGTACGGCCCGAAGTGGCCCTTGGGATCGGGATAGTCGTAGCTCATGATTTCCTGTTCACTTTGTCTTCTGGTCAGCGCGCCGCACGGCGGCAACGAAGGCGCGCATCTTGTCGGCATCCTTGATGCCCGGCCGCGTCTCGATACCGCTGGAGACGTCGACCGCGAATGGTTGTACGGCAGCAATGCCGCGTCCGACATTGGCCGGGGTCAGCCCTCCCGCCAGCAGTAGCGGTCGGGCAAGCTTGGGCACGGCGCACCAATCGAAAGTCTCGCCGCGTCCACCCAAGCCGCCGGCGACATGGCTGTCGAGCAGCAGGCCCGCCGCATCTGCATAGCGTCGCGCTTCGCGGCGCAGTGACAAGGGGCCACCCATCGCCAGCGCCTTCAGATACGACACACCGAAGCTTGCGCAGAACACGGCGTCCTCGCTGCCATGGAACTGCAGCAGATCCGGGTGAATCGCATCGATCGCTTCCTGCACGAAACCGGCGTCGGCGTCTTTGAACAGCAACACGCAATCGACCAGCGGTGGCACGCGTGCACGCAGCTTTGCCGCAGCGTCGATCGACAGATTGCGCGCGCTGGCGGGAACCAGGACCAGACCGATTGCATCGACACCGAGGGCGACAGCGGTGGCGAGGTCGCCGGGTCGGCGCAGGCCACAGAACTTGATGCGCGTGCGGAACAAAGCAGCTCGATGGTTCAGGCTCACGACCCGGGCAAAATGCCCCTCAGAGGGGAAACCAGGGTCGCGGCGGTTTCGGGAGCGCGAATTCTGCCGGATATTGCGGCCCCACGAAATAGAGGCCGTCGGCGGGAGCAGTGATTCCGGCCTTGCGGCGATCACGACCGTCGAGCACTTCCGCCACCCATTGCGCAGGGCGACGTCCCTGCCCGACTTCGATCAAGGTGCCGACGATGTTGCGCACCATGTGATGCAGGAACGCATTGCCGACGACGTCGATCGCGATGAATTCGCGCACGCGGCGCACGTCGATGCGACGCATTTCGCGAACCGGGCTTGGCGCCTGGCACTGCGCATCGCGAAAGGCCGAGAAGTCGCGTTTGCCGATCAGCGCTTGTGCGGCCGCGTGCATCGCGTCGGCGTCGAGCGGTTGCGGCCAGTGCGTCGCCCGCTTGAGCGCGATCGCGCTGCGTGCGCGCTGGTTGTGGATCACGTAGCGGTAACTGCGTTCGATGGCGCCGTAGCGCGCGTGAAATTCCAGCGGAACGACCTGCACCCAGCGCAAGCTGATGTCCGCAGCGAGATTCGAATTGGCCCCGAGCAGCCAGCCATAATCACTGCGCTGCGCGTCCGTGTCGAAATGCACGATCTGCTGCAGCGCGTGGACACCGGAATCAGTGCGTCCGGCCGCCGTCGTATGGACCGGATGATCGGCGACACGGCCAAGCGCGCGTTCGAGCGCCGCCTGCAGCGTCTTTTGTCCGGTCAGCGCCTGCCAGCCACAATAGCCGGTGCCGATATATTCGACGCCGGCGGCGTAGCGCGTCACAGCCTCATGCGTCAGGCAAGCCGCTCGACCAGCGACTTGGCATCCTGCTTCTGCTGCGCATTCCCCTGCTCCAGCACTTCGTCGAGCAGACCACGCGCCATCTCGTTGTCACCCATCTCGAGATAAGCCCGCGCCAGATCCAGCTTGGTGGCAGCCTCGTCGCCGGCAAGATCACCCGATTCAGTCGAGACTGCGCCGAAGTCGAACTCCTCGATCGGCGTCTCAGCGGCCGGCTCTGCTGCCGGCGACGCGGACGCATTGGCGCCGACATCGAAATCACCAAGATCAAAATCCAGTGTCGCCGATGCGTCATGGGCAACGGGTTCCGCGGCCGCGACGGTAGGCGCTGGCGTTGCGTCGAAACTGCCGAGATCAAAATCCAGTGCACCGCTGTCGATAACCGGCGGCGCATTGGCCACGTCGTGCTTGTCGACATCCAGCGACGGCAGTTCGAGATCGTCAAGCTTGAAGTCGAGGCCATTGTCGGCCTGCAGGTTCATCGGTGCCGCCAAGTCCTGGCCGGCAGCCGGCGTCGGTTCGCTGTCGAAATTGAAGTCGAGTGCGTTCGGCTCCGCCGACGAGGCGGCCGGTACCGAGGCCGTCGTGGCGTCGATATCGAAGCCCGGATCGAGATCCTTGTGTTGCGGTGCAGCTTCCATGTCACTGAATTGCGCAGCGCCGGGATCAAGCTGCTGGCCCATGATCGCCAGCTTCTGCCATTCACTCGCCGACACCTTCGGCTTCAGCGCCGCCGCGGTCTGCGCGAACTCGGCCGTCTTGCCGGCGGCAAAATAGGTCTCCGCGAGCTTGATGCCGATGTCGTTGCGTTGCGGTTCCTTCTCCGCAGCCTGACGCAGCAACAACGCGGCTTCGTCATAAAGTCCGTACGCGAGATGAAAATCAGCCTCGGATACTGGATCGTTGGCGTCCAGATCGATCTGCACGGTCTGCGCCGCGAACTGTCCGGTCAGATCGAAGTCGACCGGCGTCAGATCAGCGTCGGACGAGGCCGTCTCGATCGTGCGTGGCGCATCAACACCCAACTGCTGCGTCTGCAGCTGCTGGGTATCGACATCCTGCGTGCGACCGGAGATGCTCGCCTGCAGACGGTCCAGTTCTTCCTGCGGCGTGAGCTTCTGCGTTGTGGCCGCGGCAACGGCTGCTGCACCGGCAATCGCGGCCTCACTGGCCGATGGCGTCGACAGCGGCATGCGCGCTGGAGGCTTCACGGGCGCCGGCGCTGCTGGCGTCGCGCGCCGCGCACGCCAGCGTGCAAATAGCCAAGCCAGAAGGAACAGCAGCAACAGACCGAGGATCAAGGGAATCAGCAAAGCCTGAAGCAGGCTCTCGGTCTTCTTGGCCTTGACGGGTTTGACTGGCTCGACCGTCGGTACGGCGACCTGCGGAGCGGCTGATCCAGCCTCGGGGGTCGCCGCCGACACTGAATCGGTCGCCGCGATGTCGGCAGTGGCCGCACCGGACTCGGGTGCGGCTTCGCTGTTGTTTACTTGCGCCGGGGTCGACGGCGTTGATGACTCGGCCGAGTCGGCAAGCGCAGCGCTGTTATCGCTCGCCGACGGTGTCGCTGTCGCGGCTGTCGCGGCGTCTGCGTCAGCGGGCTTCGCAGCGGTCGCCGGCTCGGCGGGCGCAGCGTGAACCACTTCGGCCGCGCTCGAAGTCGGCGGTGGCGGCGTGATCCGGACCGGTTCGATCACCGGCTTGCGCGCACGCGGCGCTATCTTTTCGGGCGGCAGGCCACGCAAACGCGCGACTTCGCGATGCGCGTCGACGGCATCGAGCGCGCGCATGTCAGCGGCGGCGGGAATGCCCAGCATTGCGCCACGCTTGAGTCCGTTGACACCGCCGCCATCGAAGGCGCTTGGATTACTGTTGTAGAGCGACAGCAGCACCTGATCCATGCTGATGCCGGTATTGTCGCCCCGTACGCGTGTGGCGATGCTCCACAGCGTTTCACCTGCCTTGACCGGTCCGTACAACTCGCCGGTGAGAGGCGCAGCCGCTGCCGTGTTGGAGGCCGGCGACACTTCGGCCTCCGCAGCCGACGTCGGCTGCTGCGTCTTGCCTTCCGGCTTGACGGGCTCCGAACGCGGCGCAATGGGCCGTTCGTCCGGCGGTGGCGTCGGATGATCGACTTCGACAAAAATCGACTGCGCGGGTTCGCTGCTGACGCGCGGTGCCGGCGCACTGATCGGTGCTGGCGTTGCAGGTTCCGCAGCGCTCGGCGCGATCGGCACCGGTGCAACCGCAGCGGGCTTGGCCGGTGCCATGCCCGGCGGGTCCAGCAGCACGGTGTACTGCCGCAGAATGCGACTGCCGCCGGCATGGACCTCCAGCAGCAACTGCAAGTAAGGCTCACGTTCGAGCTTGTCGCTGCTGATCTCGATCCGCGGCGTACCGTCATTCCGAACGGTGAAGCGCAGGCTCGACAGATAATCGGTCCGCTCCAGTCCGGCGCGCGCGAAGTCCTCCGCAGACGCGAGGCTGACGCGCAAGTCGGCAACTTCATCTGCACCGATCGATGTCAGCGCAATGACGGCGTCGAAACGCTGGTTGAGATGGGACCGGACGTCGATTTCTCCAAGTCCGAGCGCGCTGGCGGACGTCAGCCATAGGCCAACTGCAACCGCCGCTATAGTCGAAACGATGCGCTTCATAGTCCTCCAAGCCCCCCTGGACTCCCGCCAACCGCCATCAGAGATCTCATGCTGCGGCTTAATTTACGCGTATAAGCCCTTTTATACACGATCATTTATCGAATCGGCCACTGTCAGGTACAAATCGGCGACCGCGTATCGGGTCGCATCCAGCGGCGCTGAGCTCGCCCGCCCACAAAGTCCGGGGCGCCAGCAGCATCGCCGGCACGTCAATCCAGATGATCCCGGATCAGGATTTCGGCATTGGCCAGCGCGTTGAATGCGCCACAGCGCCGGATGTTGTCGGCCGCCAGCCACAGCGCCAGACCCTGTGCGTCATGGCGCGCGAGCCGTATTCGTCCAATCCGCACATCGGGATTGAGCGCTGCATCGGTGACCGGTGTGATCGCATCGTCGGCCAGCCGCGAACCTTCGACCGAAAAGCCTGGCAAGCCGCTCAATGTTTCGATGACCGTATCGAGATCGAGCTTGCGCGCGCAGCGCAATTCGACGGCGGCGGTATGGCCGAAGAATACCGGCACCTGAACCAGCGTCGCCTGCACCGGCAAGGTCGGCAAACCCAGCAAGGTCTGCAACTCGTCGCCGATGCGCCGCTCACGCTCGGTGTAGCCGTCGAGCCCGGCATCGGCCTCCTGGCCAATCACGTTGAACGCGATCTGCTTCGGGTAATAGTGACGCTCATAGAAACGCGCGTTGAGCAGCGCCGTGGTCTCGCGCGCCAGATCTTCGAGCGCCGGTCGGCCGCCATCGGAAGCCGCGATCAATCCGGTCATCGCTACGTGTTCAAGCCCGAACGCAGCGTGCAGCGCGGCCACGATCGGGGCCAGCGCGACGTTGAAACGATCTGGCGAGGCGACGATGTAGCGTTCGCGGTAGTGCGAGAGTGCCTTGGCATTGACCTGCGGCACGACGACCGGAATTGCCGAATCGCGCCAGGCCTGGCCGCTGGCGTCGAAGACGATGACGCCCGCATCGGCCGCGCGTTCCGCCTGCGCCGTCAGCTCCGGATCCGCGTCGCTGAGAAACGCCAGCTGCACCTGCGAGAAATCAAAGCTGCGCGCATCGTCGAGCAGGATCGGACGTCCGGCAAAGCTGACATCGGCCTCCGAGGCCGGATCGAGCACCAGCGCCGAGGTTTC
>DATCXY010000427.1:0-3042 GCA_036570585.1 Solimonas sp.
TCAGACCCTGCGGCTTCTGCAGGCCGTCGATCACGGTATCCACGCGACCACCAGAGATCCTGGCAACGCGACCACCCGCCTGTTCGGTGAAATAGACCACGCCGTCGCTGCCGACCGCGACGCCGCTCGGCTGTCGCAGCCCGTTCGCCAGCACTTCGCTCTTGCCGTCGGCAACCGCCAAGATGCGGCCCGTCCCCTGCTCGGCGACTACCACGCCGCCGCGCGCCGTCAGCGCCACACCATACAGCTGATGATCGAGCCCGCTGATGATGACTTCGCTCTTCTGTTGCGCTGGCCAGTAGCGGGCGATCACGCCCATCGCGGTCGCAACGACAAACTCGCCCGGGCCCGCGGCAGCGACGCCGCGCGCATAGCCCGGATAGCCTTGTGTGAACAGCATGCCGGCAAGTTCACGCCTGGCGCCCGGCCGCAGCGTGTACGAGAACGGACCGTCAGCCACGAAGAACAGCCCGTCGGCATCGACGGCCAGACCCAGCGGCCAGTTGAAACCATCCGGCACCAGATCCCGCGTCTTGCCGCCATCGAGAATCTCGGTCACGTAACCGGAAATGTTCGACACGAACATGCGCTGACCGACGAAGGTAACGTTGTCGAGACCCTGTGTCAGTTGCGCGAGCAGCGTCTTGTCGCCGGTACCCGGATCGACGCGCAACACCTGTCCGCTATGCACCTGCGTCGAGACGATCCGCCCCTGTGCGTCGAACTTCACCGAGTCCGGCACGCCGAGATCGCGAGCAACCACTTCCGGCGCGCCGCCGTCGAGGCTGACGCGCCAGATCTCGTTGGTGCCCATCACCGGGATGTAGAGCTTGCCGTCGGGGCCGACCTCGAATGCGTTCGGCATCGGCACGTTGTCGAGGATCACGCGCGGCGCGCCGCCATCGAGATCGAGTTCCATGATGCGGCCGCCGACGCGGCATTCGCCGGCCAGCAGCCGGCCCTTGTGGAAGGTGATCGGATTGGCGACCGGCATGTCGCCATGCACCACGCGCGTCACGCCGTTGGGCGATCGCACACTGACTCGGCCTTCGGTGATTTCGGTGACATACATGTTGCCCTGCGGGTCGAACACCAGATCGTCCGGCGCGACGATGTCGCCGCCCATCGCGCTGATCGCCTCGACCGCGCCGGTGTTGACGTCGATCGCGCTGACCTGACTGCCGGACACCTGCGCGACATAGATGCGTCCGTCGGGCCCGGTACGCAGGCTATTGGCGCCGAACAGGCGGCTCTGCGGCGTCAGTCGCTCGAAGCTCCAGCCCGCGGCCAGCGTTGGTGATCCGGTCGCTGCATAACGCCCGCTTTGTGACGACATCTGTGAATCTCCTCGTTGTCCTTCATGTTGGCGACCGCAGCACCGGGCGGCAGCAATGCCGATATCATCAACATGGTTGTCCAGTTGTGCTCCGGAATCAACTGCGCCGCATGTCGCTATCGCGCCATCTTCGCGAGCCGCGCCTCGTGCTCGCGGATCGGCGCCGCCATCGCCTCGGCCATGGACAAGTAGAAACCGGACAGCAGCTGCAGGCGCGACGCGGTAGCGCCACTGGCGACCGCTGGCGTGCGCTCGCGTATCAGCTTGCCGAGCGTATCGAGCAACGTGCTTTGCCGCGCCAGCCGACCCGAGAAGTTATTCGACGCCTCATACAGCACGCGCTTGCTGCCACGCACATGATGCTTCTGCACCACCCGGTACGCTTCGAGCGCGCGCGCCGCAACACTCGCGCTGCTCTTCGCCATTTGCAGATCTTCGGCAATGCGGTCGAGGCTTACCGGCGCGGCGCACAGCATCAGGTACGCATTCAGACGCGCCTCGGTCTGCGGCATGCCCCAATGCATGAACAGCGCCGCGACATCGTCGATGAAACGATGCTGGTCCTTGCTCAACGCCGGCTTTGGCTTCTTTGCTATATTCGACATTTACCGAATATGATGAACTTTCGCTGCCACGGCAAGCTCGCGTTCGCGATCGCGAGCGGCACAAGCCACCGCAACCAATGAGGAACCCGACATGATTGGCGACAACCCGCTCGACCTGGGCGGCCAGATTGCATTCGTCACTGGTGCCGGCCAGGGTGCCGGCCGCGCAATCGCGCTGGCGCTGGCGCGCCACAACGCCGGCGGCGTCGCCGTCAATGATTTCGTGCTCGAACGCGCCGTCACCGTCGCCGACGAAATCCGCGCACTCGGCGTCAAGGCCGAACCGGTGCAGGCGGATGTCGGCAACTACGCTTCGGTGAAAGCCGCGTTCGAAAAGGCCGAGGCAGCGCTCGGCACCGTCACGCTGCTGGTCAACAACGCCGGCAACGCCGGACCGAACGCGGACATGCGTCCCTCGCCGCTGTTCTGGGAAACCGACCCGCAGGAATGGGGCCGCTATTTCCACACCAACCTGTACGGCGTCATGAACTGCTGTCATGCCGCGCTGCCGGGCATGGTGCGATTGGGCAGGGGCCGCATCGTCACGATCGTCTCCGACGCCGGCCGCATCGGTGAGGCGCGGCTCGCCGCATACTCGGCCGCCAAGGCCGGCGCCAACGGCTTCGTCCGCTCGATCGCCAAGGAAGCGGGCCGCTACGGCATCACCTCGAACGCGATTTCGCTGTCGACACTGGAACCGCCGCTGCCACCCGATCAGCTCGCCGCGTTTCTCGACAGCGAGCGCGCCAAAACCCACGTCGGTCGCTACGTCGTGCGCCGCTTCGGCAAGCCCGATGACGTCGCGCACATGACGCTGTTCCTGTGCTCGGACGCTGCCGAGTGGATTACCGGCCAGACCTACCCCGTCAACGGCGGCTACACGTTCGCGCAATAAGCACCGCGCGCAACTCGAACTCACCGGAACATCCGATCATGACCACCGCCAGCGACATGCACGGCAAGGCCGCACTCGTCACCGGCGCTGCCGCCGGCCTCGGCCGCGCGACCGTGCTGCGGCTCGCACGCGCCGGCGCCGACGTCTGCCTCGTCGACCTCGATGCCGACGGCCTTGAAGTCACGGCCAATGAAGTGCGCGAACTC
>DATCXY010000428.1:0-3353 GCA_036570585.1 Solimonas sp.
GCCGGCAACGGCGCAGCCTGCACAAAGCGCCCAGAACGGCGAGCCTGTGCCTGCGGCATCAGGGATTGCTGATGGAAACGCGCCGCATCGGGAGACTGCGCCTGGACAGGGCCAGTCAACGGGCAGTGCAGCTGCGCGCGACGCGACTGCCGGCCATCAAGCCGTTCCAGACGACACGAGTACTGATGCGCTCGCCGTGATACCGCTGCCGCCGGAGCCTGCGGCACCGCCAGCTTCAGCCGATACCGGCGAAGACGCGGTCTATCTCGACGAGATCGTGGTGACGGCGACCAAGCGCAAGGAAAGCATCCGCACGCTCGCCGGCGCGGTCACCGCCGTTACCCGCGAGCGCCTTGATGAAACCGGCTCCAGCAATTTCGCCGACTATCTGGCGCTGTCGCCCGGCGTCAATCTCAATTCCGGAAGTCCGGGCATCTCGATGGTGACCATTCGCGGCGTGTCGACGGACACGATGCCGACGACCGCGCAAAGCGCGGTCGGCATCTACTACGACGACATCCCGCTGACCGATCCGGGCACGCCGGTGCTGGTGCCGGACATCGACGCGTATGACGCCGAGCGCATCGAAGTGCTACGCGGGCCACAGGGCGCACTGTTCGGCTCCTCGTCGCTGGGCGGCGCGCTCAATTACATTCCGCAAGCACCGGACCCGTCGGCGTTCGGTTTCACGATGCAGGCGAGCGGAACGAAGACGAAGAACGCCGATACCGGCTTCAGTGGCAAGATGATGGCGAACGTGCCGGTCATCGACGACGCGGTAGCTCTGCGGCTGGTCGGCTACTACACGGAAACGCCGGGCTGGATCGACAATGTCGGCACCGGCGTCAATGGCGCCAACGACTCGCGAATCGCCGGCGGCCGCGCGGTGCTCGGCTGGAACGTCACGCCGGAATCGAGTCTGCGCCTCACCGGGCTTTATCAGAAAGCCGTCGTCGACGATATGGCGTTCGTCGATGACAGTGGCGATCTGAAGAAGAACACGCTGGTGCCCGAGGATGCCAGCAACGACATCACGATCGGCGCATTGCACTACGACTACGACACGGACTTCGGCACCGTGTCGCTGATCGCCGGCTATCAGGACAAGAACAACGCAAGCGTCAGCGACCAGACGGCGTTCCTCGGTCTGCAGGCGCTCGGCATTCCGTTCGTCGGCAGTCAGTCACAGGCGGTGGAGGGCTACAGCACCGAGATACGTTTCGCGTCGAATTCCGGTGGATTCTTTGACTATCTGCTCGGCCTCTCGTATGCCAATCGCGACGAGACGCTCGAAACCCTGATCGATGCCAATCTGCTGGCGTTGCCGCGCGAGCTGGCGAACACGCTCTTCACGAGTCTGGGTCTGACGCCGCCCGTGATTCTGGGCGCGACCCGCCTCATTCATGAGCGGGTCGATCAGAAGGCGCCGGAGGCGGCGGCCTTCATCGATACCACCTTCCACCTGACGTCGAAGCTGAAGCTCGCCGCCGGTGGGCGCTTCTACCGGAATACCGTGGACGCCGACATTTTCGGCGAGGGCCTGTTGCTGGCGCCGTCCGGAAGCCTCACGTTCAATGCCGCCAGCAAGACCACGGCCAGTGGCTTCAATCCGCGTGTTTCGCTGGCTTACCAGATCGACAAGAACGCCATGGTCTACGCGCTCTATTCCAAGGGCTATCGTCTGGGCGGCATCAATCTGGTGCCGGACACGCCGCTTTCACCAACCAAGATGGAATACGGTTCGGACAAGGTCAACAACTATGAGCTGGGCGCCAAGACCAGCTGGTTCGATGGCGCGCTGGTCGTCGACATGACCGGCTTCTACATCGACTGGAAAAACATTCCGCTGCAGGTGCAGGACAGGCTCGGCCTGTTCAAGTACCTGGACAATGTCGGCGACGCACGCATCTACGGCGTGGAAACCAGCCTGGCCGTCCGGCCCGCCCATTTCGTCACGCTGCGCTCGGCGATCACCTGGAACAAGGCGACGCTGCAGAACTTCTACGATCCGCAAAACGGACGCCCGCCGGTCGAACCGGGCGATCCGCTGCCGGGCGCGCCGAAATGGACGATCAGCAACACCATCAGTGGTCACTGGTCGATCGCCGGCATCGATCCCGTCGTCACACTGGTTCATCGCTACGAGAGCGAGTCGTCCAGCAGCCTGTCGTATCAGGACGTGATGAAAGGCGGCTACAACCAGTTCGATCTGCGTGCCGGTGCCCAGATCGGCAATTTCGGCCTCACGCTGTTCGGCAAGAACCTCACCGACGTGCGCGGCGTGACCGCCGTGCAGCCCTATGCACGGGCGACCGGCGGCGCGCTCTACCGTCGCGACTTCATCATCATGCCCAGAACCTTCGGGATCGAGCTCAGCTACTCGTTCGACCAATGAGCGCGAACGCATCCGCGCGCATCGATGCCGCGACGATTCGGCGACAACGACAGGGAGAGCCGTCATGACCGACAGACCGTGGACATTCGAGCACTACCGGTCGTCCGGACAGGAAGGCCACGCAACGGTTCCGGGCGGCGTCCTGAAATATCGCTTGACCGGCCCCGCCACGGCCGCGAACGTCGTGGTCTTCGAGAATGGCTGGAGCGCTTCGTTCCCGTACGCGGTGTGGCTGGAACAGGCGCTGGCCCCGCATGTGCGTGTGCTGTCATACGACCGCGCCGGAATCGGCGACAGCCGCAGCACGGCACCGCTGACGCCCGCCGGCCTCAGCCAACAGTTGAGCGCGCTGCTGGCAAACCTCGACCTCGGGCAGCCAGTGGTCGTGGTCGGACATTCGTACGGCGGGCTGCTGGCGGCGCTGCATGCGGCTCAGGCGCCGGCGATGGTGCGCGCGATCGTGCAAATCGATCCGACGCCGGAGTTCGATGACGAGACCATCGACGCGGCGATGCGAATCCTGCCGCTGTCCGGGCGGTTTCTGCAGCTATGCGCGCTGCTGAGAGTCGACGGCCCGCTGTTTCTGGATCTGGCGAAGGAGCTGCCGCCGGAGATCTTCGAACAGGTGAAGCGCAAGGCTCGTTGGCTGGTGCGTTCGTTGAATGGCTCGATTGCCGAAATCCGGCTGCTCGATGAAATCCGCCACATCGTCATGGCGTCCGCGGCGGCGGCGCAATGTCCGCGGCTGGTCGTCAGCGGCACTCACGAGCAGACGACGTCGTCATGGCTGCAGAGGTTGCTGATCAATGACGAAAAAGCCGCGAAATACTGGGACGCCGTCCTTGAGCTGCATCAGCGGCAGGCCGCGCGCAATGACGCCAGCCGCTGGATGCGCCTGCCATACAACCACGTCAGCCTGGTCACCCATCGCGCCAGTGCGGAAAAAATCGCGGCCAAC
>DATCXY010000429.1:0-7921 GCA_036570585.1 Solimonas sp.
AGGCACTTCGCGACGCGCACGAGCAGGAGAATCGGCGGTCGCGCAAGGCGCGCTCCTGCAAATGCGCTGCTGCATCGCGCGCGGTTATCCTGCGGCGCATGCCGTCGTCATCGCGACGGCGACCACATCCTCCGATGGAGAACCGCAGTGCCGCAGCTGATAGAACGACGCGATCTCGATTTCCTGCTGTACGAGTTGCTGCAGGTCGATGCGCTGACGCAGGCGCCGCGCTTCGCGATGCATGATCGTGCCAGCTTCGACGGCGTGCTCGATGCGGCGCAGAAGATTGCCGAGGAACGGTTCCTGCCGCACGCCGCGCAGCTCGACGCCAACGAGCCGCAGTTCGAGAACGGGCGCGTGCGACTGATTCCCGAGGTCAAGAAAGCGCTGGCGGCTTTGATCGATGGCGGCTTTCTCGCGGCATCGTTTCCCGAAAGTGAAGGTGGCCTGCAGTTGCCGTACACGCTGACGTCGGCGGCGATGGCGTGGTTCACCGCCGCCAATGCCGGCACCACGGGATATGCGTTCCTGACCACGGCGGCGGCCAATCTGTTGCGTGTGCATGGCACGCCCGAACAGAAAGTGCGCTACATGCAGCCGATGCTGGCCGGACGCTGGTTCGGCACGATGTGCCTGTCCGAACCACAGGCCGGTTCGTCGCTCGGCGACATTCGCACGCGCGCGATTCCGCAGGCCGATGGCCGCTACCATCTGGTCGGCAACAAGATGTGGATCTCCGGCGCCGATCAGGAGCTGTCCGAGAACATCGTGCATCTGGTGCTGGCGCGCATCGATGGCGCGCCAGCCGGCGTCAAGGGTATCTCGCTGTTCATCGTGCCGAAGCATCGCGTCGACGACGACGGCAAGATCGGTGCGCGCAACGGCGTGCACGTCGCCGGCCTCAATCACAAGATGGGTTATCGCGGAACGGTCAATGCGGCGCTGAACTTCGGCGAAGGCGACGCGGCGATCGGCGAACTGATCGGCCAGCCGAATCACGGGCTGGCCTGCATGTTTCACATGATGAACGAGGCGCGCATCGGCGTGGGCATGGGCGCGACCGCACTCGGCTACGCCGGCTACCGCTATTCGCTCGACTACGCGCGCCAGCGTCCGCAAGGCCGGCCGGTCGGCAACAAGGATCCGAATGCCAGGCCGGTGCCGATCATCGAGCACACCGACGTGCGGCGGATGTTGTTGCAGCAGAAGGCGTATGTCGAAGGCGCGCTCGCGCTGTGCCTGTATTGCGCGAAACTGGTCGATGAGTTGGCGATTGCCGGTGACGACGCGTCGTCACACGAGCTTCATCAGCTGCTGGAAATCCTGACGCCGATCGCCAAGGCCTGGCCCAGCGAGTTCTGCCTGGAAGCCAACAAGCTCGCGATCCAGGTGCTCGGTGGCTACGGCTACACGCGCGACTATCCGGTCGAGCGTCTGTATCGCGACAACCGTCTGAACCCGATCCATGAAGGAACCAATGGCATTCAGGCGCTCGACCTTCTGGGGCGCAAGCTGCTGATGGGGCAGGGCGCGGCGTTCCGACTGCTGCTGCAACGGATCACGGCGACGATCAGCGACGCGGCTGCGGAAGACGCGTTGCGTGAATTCCGTGAGGCATTGCAGGCTGCGGTCGAGATGGCGACGGACGTCAGCACGCGGTTGGCGGACATCGCGCAACGTGGCCAGACCGAGCGTTTTCTCGCCAACGCCGCGGCCTACCTCGACATGCTCGGGCACGTCGTCATCGCCTGGATGTGGCTGCAGCAGGCTCGTGCTGCACAGCGGGCATTGGCAACGGCGAGCGAAGCGGATCAGGCGTTCTACGACGGCAAGCTGCACGCGTGCCGCTATTTCTATCGCTATGAATTGCCGAAGACGGCGGCACAGGCAGCGTTGCTCAAGCGTGGCGACGACACCTGCTTGACGATGCCACTCGCCGCATTCTGATTCGGCGGACGTCTTGCGGGCCCGCAACAAAAAAACGGCGAACCTTGCGGTCCGCCGTTCGGGGACGCCGTCAGGGGGATGTCTTGGGGGAGACAGACGGCGCTTTTTCGGGGGAGAAAGTCCGAAGTCGCCACGATACGGCTCCGGCTTCGATCGTGACAGCGAAATGATCTGATGCAGTGATTCAGATTTTCTGAATCCCCTTGATGGCGCTGCCGCTCAAGCTCGCTTCGGCGACAATATCCAGATGCGTATCGGTCCCTACATCCTCGACGTGCCGCTGATTCTCGCGCCCATGGCGGGCGTCACGGACCGGCCGTTCCGTCAGCTGTGTCGCCATTTCGGTGCGGCTTTGGCGGTCAGCGAGATGACGACATCTGACGCTGGTCTCTGGCATACCGAAAAGTCACGTCTGCGGATGGATCACGACGGCGAGATCGCGCCGATCTCGGTGCAGATCGCCGGCTACGATCCCGGGCAACTGGCGAACGCGGCGCGGCACAACGTTGCGCTCGGCGCGCAGATCATCGATATCAACATGGGTTGTCCGGCAAAGAAGGTGTGCCGGGTCGATGCCGGTTCGGCGCTGCTGCGCGACGAGGCGCTGGTCGCGCGGATCTGCGCGGCGGTGGTGTCTGCGGTCGCCAAGGAAGGAAACATTCCAGTGACCTTGAAGATCCGCACCGGCTTCGCGCGCACGCAGCGCAACGGCGTGGCGATCGCGCGCATCGCCGAGGATGTCGGTATCCAGGCGCTGGCCGTGCACGGCCGCACGCGCGAGGATCAGTACGCGGGTGCGGCGGAATACGAGACGATCGCCGCGATCAAGAATGCCGTGAAGATTCCGGTGATCGCCAACGGCGATGTGGACACGCCGCACAAGGCGCGCGAGGTCTTGCGGATAACCGGTGCGGATGCGTTGATGATTGGCCGTGCCGCGCAGGGGCGACCGTGGATCTTTCGCGAGATCGCCCATTTCCTCGCGCACGGTGAGCTACTGGCACCGCCGTCTGCGTTCGAGGTCCGCCGCTGGCTGTTGGAACATCTCGATGCGCTGTACACGTTCTACGGCGAGGGGCGCGGCGTGCGCGTCGCGCGCAAGCATATCCAGTGGTACTGCCAGGCGCAGCCCGAGGCAGCGGCATTCTGGCACAGCGTCAACGGCGTCACGGACGCTGCTTTGCAGCGCGCGGCGGTCGCGCGGTTTTTCGACCCGCCGGCGATGAGCTCCGCTGCTTAGTCCGTTTCGTCCGTTTCGTGACGCCGAGTTGTTTGGCGATCAGCGTGTAGACGGCGGGATCATTGAGCAACTGCATGTGATGGCGCTCGAACAGCACGGCGCTGTCGGTATCGGCCAGCTCCTTCGCGAGTGAACTTGGCAGGTGCACGAGCCCGTCACCGAGCAGATAGCTGCGCCAGTCGCGTGCATGAGGGCCGATGCTGCAGCCGATGAAGTGATAGCGCGCATTGTCGAGCCGTGCGATCGGGGCGGGAGGGCGCCATTCGCGCGCGAGGCCCGCGCGCCAGTCGGCATCGGAGGTTGCGCCGAAGCGCAGATCGCGGATACCGACCGAGCGCGCTTCCAGCACGCGTGCCCAGGGGCGCGAAAGCTCGAAGCCCTGCAGGACCTGTGCAAGCGCTTCGGCGCCACGCTCCAGCGCCGCGCCCTGATGCGGTGAACCGATGCAGATGATGTTGCCGACCTTCTGCGTCCACGTGTCGCTGTGGCGCTTGGCGGCGGTGGCCGAACGAATCACCAGGCCGCCCATGCTGTGGCCGATCAGCGTGATGTCATCGACCGGCACCGGCCATTGCGTGACGAGTTGCTGCAACAGCCGGGCAAGACGACGACCGTTCTGCGAGATGTGCGCGCCGCTGTTGTAGCGCAGATACAGTGGCGTGTAGCCATGCTCGCCGAGCTTTTCGCCATAAGGGCGCGTGCTGTCATCGTCGGCTTGTTGATAGAGCTGCCATGCCGTCTCGTTGCAGCACAGGCCATGCACGAAGATCACTACACGCGGTTGCGCGGTGGGGAAAGTTGCAGCGAGTGCCGTACGCGTGATGCCGAGCCTCACACCGTCGCGATAGAAGCCGAACTGCGGCGCGACCGGGTTGCGGCGACCGATCAGATGATCTCCGAACAGACCGCTGAGCGCGCTGAACGCGAGGTCGGTACGAGGATGTGCGGCCGCAGTCGCCTGCGACGACTGTTCCTCGATCAGTTTGAGTGCGGCGCCCGCGACGCTGAAACTCAGGGCGCCGATTTCCTTGACGCCGGTATAGACCGCATCGGTGATGCCGTCGTGCAGCACGCGCACCGGCGCCGTAGCGGTGCCGATCGCGGGCGCGGCATTCAGAACCTTGAAGGGTTTGTCGGCAACCGCACGATGGAACTCGTGAATGCCGTTACTGAACTGCGCATAGGTGTCGCCGAGCAGATCAACGACGCCACGCAATAGCCGCAGCCTGCTGGGCGCTGCCTGGGACGGGCGCGAGCGCATGGCGCGTCAGGTCGCCGCGGTAGTGATCTCGCGCATCAGATTCTCCTGCGCGACACTGGCAACCAGGCGGCCACTGCGATCGTAGATCAGGCCGCGCGACATGCCGCGCGCACCCTGCGCGGTCGGCGATTCCATGCAATACAACAGCCAGTCGTCGACGCGCAGGTCACGATGGAACCATAGCGCGTGATCGATGCTGGCGATCGCCATCTCCTCGCTGGCCCACGGCTTTTCGTGCGGGCGCAGGGCGGTCGACAGCAAGTGGAAGTCCGAGGCGTAGGCGAGTATGCAGCGATGCAGCAGCGGGTCGTCCGGCAACTTGCCGGCGGCGCGAAACCAGATGGCCTGCTCTGGCGGTGCGGCCTTGGGCTTGAGCGCATTGAATGGCTTTACCGGTTTGAATTCGATCGCCACTTCGCGTGTCAGCGCGGTATGCATGCGCTCGGAAATGTCGGGAACCTCGTCCAGCCACTGCTCGTAGCACGCAGTCAGTGACTTGAGTTGCTCGGGCGGCGGGACCTGCGGCATCGGCGTCTGATGTTCAAGGCCGGGCTCGTCGCGTTGGAATGACGTCATCATCGACAGGATCGGCTGGCCGCCCTGGATGGCCTGCACACGACGCGCGGTAAAGGTGCGGCCGTCCCGGATGCGATCGACTTCATAGACAATGGGTCGCGTCATGTTGCCGGGCCGCAGAAAGTACGCGTGCAGCGAATGCGGCGCGCCATTGGCGACAGTCTTTGATGCGGCCGCCAACGCCTGGCCGATGACCTGACCGCCGAACACGCTTTTGCCGCCAAGATCGCGCGACTCGCCACGGAACAGATTGTCTTCCAGTGTTTCGAGGTTCAGCAGATTGACGAGGTCTTTGAGAATGCGGTTCATCGAAAATGTGTCCAGCCCCGGAATATGGTGGCGCAAGCCTAAGGCATCGCCGTGAAATGTCGCATTGGCTGCGGCGCCTGTTGCATCGCGCCGTCGATTTCCTCGCCGCTACCCGGCATGCCGGACGGCAAGCCGGCCGGTGTGCCATGCGTGCACCTGACGGCGACGCTCGCCTGCGATCTGTTCGGTGATCCGCGCCGACCGCTCGTATGCAGCAGCCTGCGGCCCACTGCCGAGATGTGTGGCGCGAACCGCGAGCAGGCGCTGCGATATCTCGACGAGCTGGAGCAGCAGACCGCGCCGCTCCGGCGCTGAGTTCAAAGCTGGCCGCGCAGTGTATCGAGCGATTGCTCGGCGATGATCTTCCCGGCACGCTTCTGCTGCGTCTTCCAGCTGACTCTGACGCCGACGTCGAGGCGCGTATCGGAGCCGAGTGTCAGTTCCAGCATGTCTCCGGGCGCAAGTTCATGTGCCTGAAGTAGCGGTAGATAAATCTGTTGCCAGTGCGTCGACGGTGCAAATGGCGATGTCGAAATCGTCACGCCTTCGACCAGCTCGGCCTCCCACCACAGTGCAAAGCCCGACACGCCTGCTTGAACAAGTTCAGCGGCGTTCCATGACACGGTCCTGCGTCGCGCGCTGGTCGGTGCGCGTGCAGTGGGACGCACGTCGAGTTCATCCCAGACGCGCGCTCGCTTCTTGTCGTCGCCGATATCCATCGGCGTGACATCGCGCACGTACATATTGTTGAGCGAGATGGTGCGCGCCGGCTGCAAGTCGAGATCGAATCCGACTTGCGGCCAGATATCAATTTCGCTTTGCAGGCGCGGCGTGCAGACGGGCGCCACGAACTGGCGCAGGCGACCCGGAATGATCACGCCGCCAGGCTTGAGGAAGCGGCGTGCGTCGAGCGCCGTCTCCAGGAAATTCTCTTCAAGCGCGTAGTTGCCCAGCGTTTCGGTGACGACGATATCGACGCTGAGCTTGCGCTTGTATTCAAGCGAATGCCCCTTGATGAAAGTCAGACCATCGATGCGGTTGCGGCGTGCCAGTTCCTGCGCAAGTTCCAGCGCTTCGCTGTACTCGATCAAGGTGCTGTGCGCAGCGCCCAGACGACGCGCCAGGAATGACAGAAAGCCGGTGCCGGCGCCAATGTCGAGCACTTGGCTTTTGCCGGCCACAATGCTGCACTGCAGCGCGCGTTCGAACGCAATATTCCGGGCGTGATCGCCAAGCAATTTGCGGTGTAATTCGATTTCGCTCATTGGCCAATTAGACAGACCTGTTGATTACGGCAGTGTTGATTCGTATTATTGCCAACTCGTCTGGATTAATGTGTAGTCGGCACATCTTTCCGGCGGGCTTATGGCAAGTGCTTCGTCCCGTTACAATCCGAACTGCGCCGACATAGCTCAGTTGGTAGAGCTACTGATTTGTAATCAGTAGGTCGCGGGTTCGATTCCTGCTGTCGGCACCAAAAATTAACGTGTGCACGACTCCCGTCCCGGCGGGAGTTTGCATTATTCAGGGTAAGCTCATTTGCGCGCGCGCTTGATAGCAGCGTTCAGATCGGCTGGGTCACTGCACAAAATCTCCGAGCGAAGTGGAGGTTTTCGCGGTTTCCCCGTGCTGCGGCGCCGGTATACTCCGGGCCGCCTGCCAGTGCATCGGCAGGACAGGTGCGTCACCAGAACGTCACGAATAAAGTGGAGCGAAGCTTTGGCAATGGAATTTGGTCAGAAGCCCAATCAGAGTCGGCGTCTCGTCGGCATTGGTGCTGTCGTGGCGTTCCACGCGCTGGTGATCTGGGCATTGGCTGCCGGTCTGGCGCACAAGATGATCAGCATCCTGCCGGCGCCGATCGAAACCAAGATCATCGAAGAGATCAAGCCGCCGGACGAGCCGCCGCCGCCGCCGCCGCCGCCAGAAATGGATGTGCCGCCGCCGCCGTTCGTGCCGCCGCCCGAGATCAACATCGCCACCCCGCCGCCTCAGCACGCGATCACCGTGCAGGACAAGGCCCCGACGCCGCCACCCGTGGTCAGAACGCCGCCAACCATCGCCCTCAAGGTCAGTGGTCGCGGCTGCCGTCCGCCGGAATACCCGGCGATCTCCAACCGCCTCGGCGAAACCGGCTCGGTCGTGCTGCGCATGCTGGTCGGCGTCAATGGCAAGGTCACCGACAGCAAGATCCAGACCTCCAGCGGCTATCCGCGACTGGACGAAGCGGCGCGTCGCGCGCTGAGCCTGTGCAAGTTCGAGCCCGCCATCGTCGATGGCGTGCCGACACCGGCCTGGGGCCTGCTCAAGTACACCTTTGTGTCACCCGATTGATGTTGTTCGTAGAACTTGAAGAACCGGTGCGTGTAGCGCCTTTGCTGTAGCCAACTCTTTGCAATTTATCTGGAGATGTCAGATGTCGCTTAAGGACTCTTGCAAGGCACTCGTCGCCGTGAGCTTGCTGACCGTCGCTGTCGCGTTGCCCGCCTATGCACAGGACGCGGCTGCTGCACCTGCTGCACCTGCTGCGACCGATGCCACTGCCGCCGCTGCTCCGGTAGCTGCCCCCGACGCCCTACCGTCCCTGC
>DATCXY010000430.1:0-9007 GCA_036570585.1 Solimonas sp.
GCAGGACCAACACGGCAGGCAGATACAGCAGGACGATCTTGCGCATCGGAGCTCTCCTCAGCGGCGGAAGCTTGCTGACACGATAAGCACGGATGCCACGGCAGACAGCACCATTCGTCGGCGCGTACGAACGTGCGCCAGGCGCTCGCGCTGACCGCAGATCGCCATGATCTGCAAGTCGCTTACTTCATCAATTGGTACGGACCGCCACTGGCGAGCGCCCGTGCGTATGCCGGGCGGGCATGGATCCTGTCGAGGAACGCAGCGATGTGCGCGCGCTGCACCGGTCCGCCGCGCGCCGCCGCTGCCTCACAGCCAAAGCTCATCTGGATATCGGCAGCGCTGAAGGTTGCGCCGGCAAACCAGACATGTTTGCCGAGCTCGTCGTCGACGTAGTCGAGATGCGTCTTCAGGTTCGGATCGAGAAAGCCCTTGTACACGCCACCGACGATTGCGCGTGCCAGCGGCCGCAGCAGCGCCGGCGTGCCGGGTTCGACGCGACTCAGGATCAGCTTCATCACCAGCAGCGGCATCAGCGAACCTTCCGCGTAATGCATCCAGTAGTTGTAGCGCAGGCGATCCGGCGTGCCGGGCTGCGGCTGCAGGCGACCGTTGCCGTAGCGTTCGAGGATGTATTCGAAGATTGCACCGGATTCGGCCACCGTCACCGCACCATCGGTAATCACCGGCGACTTGCCGAGCGGGTGTACCGCCAGCAGTTCCGGTGGCGCCAGCATGGTCTTGCGATTGCGCTCGTAGCGCTTGACCTCGTAAGGGATCTCCAGCTCTTCGAGCAGCCACAGCACGCGCTGCGAGCGGGAGTTGTTGAGGTGATGGACGGTGATCATGCGGACGGTATCCAGTTCCAGAAATCGGCTTGCGTGTTCAGCCAGTCATGTGCGGCTTTCTTGTCGACATGATCGGTTTCGGCGATCGAGAAGATCGGACCCCAGTCACGATCGTCGGATTCGACGGTAAACCCGGCGCGTTCGCCCTCGCTGCGCAAAAAGGCGAGATAGCCGCTGATCTGCGCATCGTACGCGTGGCCTGCCTCGGCGCTGTCGTTTTCGGTTTTCAAGGTGGTGCGCCGATGGCTCGGCAGATGGATGGTGATGATGGTGCGCGGCATGGGCATTCCTTTGCGGGCTGGCGTGCAAGTGGTAGCCCAGTCTTCAGGTACTGGCCGCTGATCGCAAGTGCCAGTCCACCGAATCACAGGAATGGACGGCGAAGGGCTGGCGAGACGGGATGCGATGCAAGGCGCCGGGCACAGCGATGGCGGGACCTGTTGCGAGCATCGGCAACGCCGCAGCGCGCCCGTATCGACAGACAGGCGCCGATCCGATTTCGGCGATTCGGTGGACTCGGCGTCAGTCGCCGAAATGCAGATGCGCGTTGATGATCTCCGGCGGTGGCATCTGCAGGAAATAGCCGGGGCCGGCGAGCTGTTCGATCACCTTGTTGACGTCAACGCGTGCGAGCGCGCGCTCCGGCGCCAATTTCAGACTCATGACCTCGGTCAGCCGGCCAGTGCGCGCGAGCAGGGTTTCCGGCAGCGCTTCTGGCTTCATGCCGTCACGCACATACAGATAAATCTCCGGCTGGCGAGCGCAGCGGTAAACCCGGCATTCGACGGTCATCGCAACTTTCCTTCAGGCAAATGGCAACAGCACGCGTTTGCCGGTGAATTCGCCGGCATCGATGCGGGGGTGGAGGTCCGCCGCGAACTGCATGTGCGGGCAGGACCTGCGGGTGACCTGGCAAGCATGGGAGCGGTCCGAGAATGCAACAGGATAGCGATGCGTGCGCGGTCGCGTCTCAGCTTCCGAGCGTGCGATCGAGCGCGTGCAGCAGGCGTTCGACTTCAGCCGGCTTGTTGTAGTGGGCGAGCGAAATGCGGGCGACGCCGCGCGCCGGGTCGATGCCGAGTGCCTCGCACAGGCGCACTGAATAGAAATGGCCGCTGCCGATCATGATGCCGTGCTCGCCGAGTTCGCTGGCGATCTCGGCCGGCGTACGCGTCACCGGCACGAATGCGATCGTCGCGGTACGCGCCTGTGCATCGCGTGGCCCGAGCAGGCGTACATCGTCGCGCGCGGTGAGAAAGTCGAGGATCGTCTGCACGCGTTGCGTTTCGCTGGTGTGCAGGAGCGTGCGCACGCGCGTTGCACGGCCGGCGACGTCATCGCCGCCATGATGGAGATCGAGCGCGTCGAAGTATTCGGCGATGCCGCTCATCGCCGCGACCTGCGCGTGGTCGGGTCCGGCCGGCACGTAACGCCGGTGCGGCAGCGTGGCGTGAAAGTAGTGAGCTTCGTTGCCAAGCGTGTCGAGCAGCGGCCTGCGAATCACCATCACGCCCTGATGCGGGCCAAAAGTCTTGTAGGCCGAAAACAGATAAATATCGACGCCGAGCATGGCGACATCCGGCAAGCCGTGCGGGGCAAGCGAGACGCCGTCGACGACGCTGACCGCACCGGCCGCGCGGATCTTCGCGCAGATCGCCGACACCGGATTGATCTCCGCGATCAGGTTCGAGCAGTGCGTGAACGCGACCAGCCTGGTGCGCTCGTTGAGCAGGATGTCGAGCGCAGCCGGATCGAGGCTGCCGCTGCTGCGGTCGACGCGCCATTCGCGCACGACGATGCCGTCGTCGGCGAGCCGTCGCCAGACCCCGCTGTTCGCTTCGTGATCCTGATCGGTGACGATGATCTCGTCGCCCGGCGTCAGCGAACGGCGGAATGCCTGCGCGAGGACATAGGTGTTCTGCGAGGTGGACGGGCCGAACTGCAGCTCGTTGACATCGACATTCAAATACTCCGCCAGGCGAGAATGGCTGGCATCCATCCAGGCGCCGGCCTCCTGCGCGGCCGGATACAGATGGAACGGCTGCAGCTTGAGTCGCCGGTAGTATTCGCCGAGCCGGTCGATGACCTGCGCGCAGGCATACGAGCCGCCGGCATTCTCGAAGAATGCCTGGTCTCGCAATGACGGTTCGGCGAACGCCGGGAACTGGCTGCGGACGAAGTCGTGATCGAGCGTGGCGCGCACTGCGGTTTCTCCTGTCGCGAAACGCCGATGGTACGACAGCCGGTCGTTCCGTCGGCGCCGCAAGAGGACGTCTCCAGCTTGACGTCGTGCGCGTGAATGACCAGCCTCGAGTCTCGACCATGAGCATTCTGCAGATTCCCCACGCGCATCCGAGCGTCATCCTGTTCGACTGGCACGCGACGCTGGCCGACACGATGGATGCGATGTACTACGCGCTCGACGATGTCATGCCGCGCTTGGCTCCACTCGGCCTGATCGAGCGGCTGGTGCCGTCGGGAAAATCGAAGACGATCGAGGACGCGCGACTGGTCAAGTACGTGCGCGAGAATGCGCGTCTGCATCCGAAGATCAAGGCCGAGCGCAAGATTTCACGCACCGACATCTTCGAGCTGCTGTTCGGCGACGATCAGCAAGCCAAGGCGATTGCGCATCGGGAATTCGACAAGAGTTATGAGCGTCACTTCGGCGCCGTGAAGCCGATGGAAGCCGATGCGCGCGCGCATCTGCTGCAATTGCAGGCGCTCGGCATCCGGCTTGGCGTGTTGTCGAATCGGGCACGGCGCTTCATGGCGCATGAGATCTACACGATCGACGGCGATGGCTGGCACGAGCTGTTCGACACCATGGTCTGCGGCGACGACGTGACGCGGCGCAAGCCGCATCCCGATCTGGTGTTGCGCGCTCTGCGGAACCTGCAAATGCCTGCCGATCTCGGTTGCTGGTACGTCGGTGACAGCACCACCGACATCGTCGCCGCGCGCGAAGCGGGTGTCTCGGCCGTGTTCTACAACGGCGCGGGCTGGGATCGGCACTGGATCGACAAGATTTTCCCCGGCACCGTCCGCCATCCGCATGTGCCGGACACCGTCGTCGCCAATCTCGGCGAGCTGCTGGCGCTGGCCCGTCAGCTGATCAGCGCCGCGGCGGCACGCTGACGACAATTGCCGCGGATGGGCGCTGGACCGGCGTATCGCGGGCCGTCAGATCGTTCACAATACCGCATGAAAATTCCGAAGGGGCTGCAGCCGCTGATCGACGATGGCATCGTCGACGAGGTCATCCGGCCATTGAAAAGCGGCAAGGAAGCGGCTGTATTTCTCGTCGTCTGCGCTGGCGAGATTCGTTGCGCCAAAGTCTACAAGGACGCCGAGCAGCGTGGCTTCCACAAGCTGGCCGAATACCAGGAAGGACGCAAGGCGCGCGGCAGCCGTGATGCGCGTGCAATGGGCGGCAAGCGCAGCCGCCACGGCCGGCGGGAACAGGAAATCGCCTGGAAGAACGCCGAAGTCGATGCGCTGTACCGACTGACCGCCGCCGGCGTGCGTGTGCCCAAGCCTTATGGCTACTACGAAGGCGTGCTGGTGATGGAGCGCATCACCGATGCCGACGGCGAGGTCGCACAGCGACTCAATGACATCGAGCCGACTGCGGACGAGGCGCGTGAGTGGCATCAGTTCCTGATCGGCCAGATCGTGCGCATGTTGTGTGCCGGGCTGATCCACGGCGATCTGTCCGAATTCAACGTGCTGCTGGGTGCCGCCGGGCCGGTCATCATCGATCTGCCACAGGCGATCGATGCGTCCGGCAACAACAATGCGTTCCGCATGCTTGCGCGCGATGTCGCCAATATCACGGCGTACTGCGGCCGCTATGCGCCGGAACTGCTCGACACGCAATATGCGTACGAGATCTGGAAACTGTATCAGAGTACCGCGCTGCGGCCGGATAGCGTGCTCACCGGACGTTTCGTTCACGACCCGCGCAGCGCCGATGTCGATGGCGTGTTGCGGCAGATCGAGGAGGCGCGTTTCGAAGCGGAGCGTCGCCAGCTCGGACGCGATGCGGCCGAGGCCGAGGACGCAGCCGGATAAAGCAGGTCCCGCGCGTCGGCGCGGTGTTTGATGTCCCACGCGGTAACAGGGCCGAGCGGCCAAAGAGAGCAGGGCATGAGCAAAGGTATGGACGCGAAGAAAAGCGACAAGAAGAAGCCGGCGCTGACGATGAAGGAAAAGAAATTGAAGAAGGCCGAGAAGAAAAAGTCGCGTTAAGCGCTTTTTGCGCGCCGAGGAGTCGCCGGGCGAGCGGCTGTGTTTGGCAGCTCCGCTTTTCCAGCGTCGCGCCAGCATTCCATCGCGGTTCAGCATCGCGGTGGAATGCTGCGGTCATGGACGGCAATGACCTCGAAATGACCACGCGCAGGCAGGCGCCGATCCGCGCCGCCGCGAGCTGGGATGAAGTGTTGTTCGTCTGTGGCAAGTGCCCGAAGCGTCAGAAGGGTGAGTTATCCGGTCCGCCGCTGCGCAAGCAGTTGAAGCACGCGCTCAAATCGCAAGGCGTCGGCAAACGGATTCGCGTCGTGCAATGCGGGTGCCTGGATCTGTGTCCCAAGCATGGGGTGACACTGGCTCGCAGTCGCGAACTCGGCGATGACAAGAAGCTCCGCGTAGTGAGAAACGGCGACGATCTGCAAAGGGTCGTCGACTGGTTGCTGCCCCAGACCCTATGAACGCTCAGCGCGGTGTGTGCCGGTATCGCGACCGCGAGCCACCGGTCAGAACAATCCGCGCCACGCAAAGTCGAGAATCACGCCTTGCAGTGAAACGTCAAGCGTCTGATCCGGGTATAGCGGATTGGGCCCACGCAAATGACGCTCGGGGCCATACATCAGACTCAGATCGAACTCGTTGCCACTGGCATGGCGGTAGGTGAAACCTGCGGTGTAGTGGTCCGTCAGCACGCTGCCGGCGAGTGGTGCAAAAAACAGCTGTTTCCGGTCGAGCGGCTGCTGGCTGTGGGAGTAGCCGGCGCGCAGTGTCCATGTTGGAGCGGCGGCGTAGCGCACACCGAACTTGTAAATGTTGATGTCGCGCCAGCCAAAGCCGGGACCATCACGATCACCGAGCTGGCCGGGCGCGTCGAAGTCGTTGCCGAGCGCGCGCACGCGCGAGTAGGCGATGCGCTGGAAGTCGAAGGCGGCGGTCAGCGCCGGCGTTGCGGTCCATGCCAGGCCGACGGTGGCGTAGGGTGGCACATCGAAGTCGCCATGCTCGGCGAACAGCCCCGCGTAGGCTTTCAGCCGTGACATCCGCACCCGGCTCTGCACCACCACGGCGGCGTTCAGTGTCGGCGCGAGCTGCGCCTGCAGGCCCAGCTTGAGTCCGTACCCGTACGAGGCTTCGTGATGCTGATTCGTCAGATGGTCGGGATCTGACGACAGCGGCGCGAATGCCGACAAGCCGCGTACTTCAATCGATTGATACGCGAGCAGCAGACTGGCGCCAAGACGGAAGCGGTCGCCCAGTTGCATGGCGTAGGTGGGCGCGATGAACAGTTGTGCCAGATCGTTGCTCGCGCCACCGCCGCAATACGTTCCGCGTTGTGCGGTGCCCGCGGGGCAGCCCGGATTGTCGAATGCCTCGTACGTGGCATTGAGGCCGCCGTTGGCGTAGACCGCGACGCCGGCGGCCGAACGCTCGTCCAGACGCCATGAGGCGGCACCCTGCGGCGCCAGGAAGATGTCGGCTGGCACATCGGGATTGGCGTCGACGTTGCCGGGTTGCAGTGGAAAGCTGCCAGCCGGTGGGGGTTGCGCCGGCGGTGGGAAGCTGCTGGCTCGATAGCCGGGTTCGGCATGGATCAGGCTCAGGCCGAGCGTGAACTGGTCATCCGGCAACGCGGCGAGTGCTGCCGGGTTGGTTGCCGCCGCCATCGCATCCTCGGCCATCGCGGCACCGGCGCCGGCCATGGCGCCGCTGCGCGTGCCCCAACCGTGAGGAAAATAGCCGTTGGTTGCCTCGCAGATCGGCGACATCAGCATGGCGCCGGCCAGCAAAGAGGTTGCCGTGCCCAGACGGATCGCGTTCATGCTGCTGGTTCCCCTTGGTGCGTGGGCGCCGATGCGCCGACGATCCTGATAGTCGCCGCACGATCAAGGGAAGTGACTACCCGGAGGGGTAGTCTGCAAGAAATCGCTCTGGTTCATGACGTCAGCAGGTCGCTGCGCTGTCCGGGAGTGCGAGCCGCGGCCCGAGCGCCGTCGTCATGCGATTCGCAGCAGGCCATTGACCGGCAGCTGACGCGTGACGGAATTTTTCAGCCGGCGCGATGTTCGACGATGGTGGTGGTGTACTGCGAGCCATCGAGATCCAGGTACAACTCGCGCTCGGTGAGGGAGACGGCGAGCTTGGCGCGCCGTTCGATCTTCGCGGCAACGGTGCCGATAAAGTCGCGCGCCAGTTCATACACCGGAATCTCGCTGGCGCGATGAATCTTGTGGCCGGCAAACTGCGCAAGCACCTTGACGGGGTCACGATGCGTGTACAGGGCGGCGCGGCCCGCGAGCTTGCTGCCGCGGTGCAGACGCTCGGCATCCGGCGCGCCGACTTCGATCCAGGCCGTGATGCGGCCGGTCAGGTCGCGCACCACGACGGCAGGTTCGTCGCCTGCCGCGACGCCTTCGGTCAATGCGATGCCGTCCTGATATTCGAGGCAGTACGCGAGCACGCGCGTCAACATGTATTCGACGGTTTCCGAAGGCTGGCGCGCGACCCGCAGCTCGAAATCCGCATAGACGTTGCGATCCATGTCGGCGAGCTGGATCGTGAAGGTATGCAGCGTCGCGGTCAGCGCCATCGTCGGTCGATCAGGGGAAGTGGCCGGCGAGCTTACGCGAGTTCTTCAGCTCAGCGTGACGACATCAGCGCGCGACACCTGGGCCGGTGCCGCGCGCTCGCCTTGTCCGACTAGCGGTCCGCACGCATGCCGAAATACGCCTTCAGCGTGGCAATCAGCAGTGGCACCGCGCCAAACACGATGAACACGACATCGCCCGGCATTCGCATCCATTCGATCACAAGCGAATGTTTGCTGGCGATGAATTCATGGCTGCGCGCGTGCCAGTAGCCGTTCTGCAGCACGTCCCAGACCTGCAGCACGCCGGCCGGAAACAGGCTCAGCGCCAACATCATCAAAAGGCCGATATTGCTGCCCCAGAACGCGACCTTGATGTAGCGCTCGATGCCCGGCCAGCGCGCCGGACTCGTGACCTGGTGCAGCACGAACACCGTCAGGGCGATGGCCAGCATGCCGAACACGCCCATCAGCGCCGCGTGGCCATGGTTCGGGGTCAGGAGGGTACCGGTCTCGTAGTAGCTGACGATCGGCAGGTTGATCAGAAAGCCGAACACGCCGGCGCCGAGGAAGTTCCAGAAGCCCACCGACATCAGGAAATAGAACGTCCACTGATTCGGCACGCCTTTGCGCTGACCTTGCTCATCGCGTTCCGATTGTGTGGTACGGACGAAGTCCCAGGCGTCGAGCGTCAACAGGGTCAGCGGTACGACTTCCAGCGCCGAAAACAGCGCGGAAATGGCCAGATTCACCTGGGTCTGTCCGTTGAAGTACCAGTGGTGACCGGTGCCGAGCAGGCCGCCGAGGAAATACAGGATGGCGTCGAGATAGATCACGCGCAGCGCGGTATTGCGTTGCGTGAGGCCGAGTTTGTAGAACAGCGTCGCGACCACGGTGGTCGCGAAAAACTCGAAATAGCCCTCGACCCACAGATGAATGATCCAGAAGCGCCAGGTGTCGACCACCGTGAAGTGCGTGCGTGAACCGAAAAACAGCGCCGGAATGTAGAACACCGGAATCGCCAGTGCGGCGCACAAAAACACTTTGACGATGGGTCGCGCCTTGACGTCGGTGATCTGAGAAGGGCGCGCCAGATAAAGCAGGATGCAAAACCATGCGAACAGGCCGACGATCAGCAGGACCTGCCAGATGCGGCCGAGTTCGAGATATTCCCATCCCTGGTTGCCAATCCAGAACCACCAGTTGCCGAGCATCTGCAGAATGCCGGCCCATTCGCCGAGCATGCTGCCGCCGATCACCACGGCGAACGCGACGAACAGCAGATGGGTGACGGCAGGCAGCCAGCGCGGTTCGTCACTGCGCAGGG
>DATCXY010000431.1:0-6382 GCA_036570585.1 Solimonas sp.
GTCGCCATCGATACATCCTCCATCAAGTCACAGTTCGCGGAAATCTCCGCGCAGATTTGGAAACCGCCCACTTGCATGTTTCCACGGTGTGAATTTTTACTGATAAAAAGTTTTCAAATCAATGCCTTCATCAGGACGACCTTGACATGACCCGAGTGCCGCACGCATGCCTCACCATCTTCATGATGCTTGCAGTGATATGCATAAACACTCAGGCAATGGCGCGCAAACTCAAGCCTGAAGCGCGTTTCAAGCCATCATCAACAGTGATGTTCAGTATCATGAGGACCCTGCCGCACGCATCGAATTACTTCACCGAAGGGCTCGCATTCTGCGGGGGCTCGATGATCGAGAGCCTCGGCCTGTATGGTGGTTCTGCGCTAATTCGCCGGCAAATCGACGACGGCGCCGAGCTTGCGCGGCGTGATCTGCCGGCACACATGTTCGGCGAAGGCGCGACCTGTTTCGGTGATCGCATCTATCAACTGACGTGGCACGAGCATGCGGCGATCGTGTACGACAACGCACTCAATGTCATCGACGTTCTGCATTACGACGGAGAAGGTTGGGGCCTCACGCACGATCGCGATCAATTGATCATGAGTGATGGCAGCGCGACGATTTCATTTCGCGATCCGCGTGACTTCAGCATCGCCCGAACCATCGCGGTGCACGATGGCGCGACACCGATCACGCGACTCAACGAGCTCGAGTATGCGCACGGTCTGATCTTCGCGAACATCTGGCAACAGGATCGCATTGCGATCATCGATCCCGCTGATGGCACGGTGCTCAGCTGGATCGAACTCGGCGCGCTGATCAACCGCTTCGACAAGCCCGACCACTGGGACCCCGCGAATGATGTGCTCAACGGGATCGCCTACGACCCGGCGCGTGATCGCTATTGGGTGACCGGCAAACGCTGGCCGGTAATGTTCGAACTGCAACTGTCGGGGCTGCCGACGGCACGACGGCGTGATTCGTGATTCGTGATTCGTGATTCGTGATTCGGCCATATTGGTAATTTCCGTTTCCGATAATCAAGGCTCATGCATCATGAACGTTGACGCCGAATTTGCGGAAGCCTTATAACAGCGGCTCGCTAAATATTGTGGAGCAGTGGTAATGCAGCTTACGCACGAACACAAGGAGCTGTACCGCACGGTCAAGACCTTCGTCACCGAGGAGCTTAATCCGCACGTCGATGACTGGGAGAAAGCCGGCGCCTTTCCTGCCCACGAGGTGATGAAGAAGATGGGCGACCTGGGCCTGCTCGGCATCACCAAGCCGACGCAGTACGGCGGCCTGGGGCTCGACTACTCGTACGAAGTCGTGTTTGCACAGGCGCTCGGTCACTGCAGCTGCGGTTCACTGCCGATGGCGATCGGCGTGCAGACCGACATGGCGACACCGGCGCTCGCGCGTTTCGGCTCCAGTGATCTGCGCAAGGAATATCTGGAACCGGCGATCAAGGGCGACATGGTCGTATCGATCGCGGTATCCGAAGCGGGCGCCGGCTCCGATGTTGCGAACATCAAGACCACCGCACGCAAGGATGGCGGCGACTACGTGATCAGCGGATCGAAGATGTGGATCACCAACGGCACGCAGTCCGACTGGGCCTGCATGCTGGTCAATACCTCCGACGGCAAACCGCATCTCAACAAGAGTCTGATCGTGGTACCGATGGACGCCAAGGGTATTGATCGCAAGACCAAGCTCGACAAGCTCGGCATGCGCGCATCCGATACCGCGATGATCTTCCTCGACGAGGTCCGCGTGCCGGCACGCAACCTGATTGGCCAGGAAGGCATGGGCTTCACCTATCAGATGCTGCAGTTCCAGGAAGAACGTTTGTTCGGCGCCGCCAGCGGCATCGACGGCCTGTTCAATGTCATCGACGAGACGATCGCCTACACCGGGCAACGTCAGGCGTTCAGCCAGTCCATCCTCGACAACCAGTACGTGCACTTCCGTCTCGCCGAACTGCGTACCGAAGTCGAGGCGCTGAAGGCGCTGGTCTACCAGACCACAGAGGATTATCTCAGCGGCAAGCACGCGCCGGAACACATCGCGATGCTGGCGAGCATGTGCAAGCTCAAGGTCGGTCGCGTCTCGCGCGAGGTCACCGATGCCTGTCTGCAGTTCTGGGGTGGCCAGGGTTATATGTGGGACAATCTCGTCACCCGCGCATACCGCGACACGCGCCTCGTGTCGATCGGCGGCGGCGCCGACGAGGTGATGCTCGGCATCATCTGCAAGATGATGGGAATCTTGCCGAGCAAGAAGAAGTTCGAACAGGCCAAGGCCGCACAGGCCGCACGCAGCGCCTGAGTCGTCGCGCGCACCACAACGAAAAGGGGGCCGCACTGCGCGGCCCCTTTTCGTTGTCCCTGAACGCGGCTAGAAATTCAGCGTCTCGGTTCGCCCGGCGCGCACATCGGCATGCTCGGAGGCACTGAAATCCAGGTCGTCGTTCGCGGCCGGATCATCCTGGTCGGCATGGCAGGTCAGCGCCAGTGTGTACGTCCCTTCAGGCAGGAATGCAGCGGTATAGCGGTATGCGCCGCTGCCATCGGCAACGACATTCGTCGAACTGTACGGCTGCGCGCCATTGCCGCCGATATCGTCGGCCGTGACTTTGCCCTGATACAGATAGACCGCTGCCACGCATGCGCTGTCGATCCGTGATGCCGGGATCGACCCGTTGATGGCGCCAGCATCGTCATCATTGATCAGCCGCAGGCTCGGGACCAAGCGATAATCATCGCCGTCATTCTCAGGCTCGCGCAGCGAGCGGCGCAGATCGACATCGAGCGTCAGCGTCGTGGTGCCGCGATCATCAATCGAAAAATCGGCATCGAGTTCGAGCTCGTTGCCCGGCACGTCGAGACCGTACATGCCGCCATCCTGACGTTGCACGAAATTGCTGCCGTTGCCGTTGTCCAGCGTCAATCGGATCGAATCGTAATCACCGGCCGGTAGCGCTTCGTCGTCGAGCAGCGTCGCGAAATTGCCGTTGCTGAGCTGCAGCAGATCGATTGCTTTCGCCGGCGACAGATCGAAGCTCTGGTGGTGTCCCTCATGCTGCTGCAAACGGACGCTGCTGACGGTCACGACGACCTGGCTTGCATCGGTATACGGAGCATCGGTGATCTGCAGATCGAGTTTGCCATCGTTCTTGAACAGATCGCAGCCGCTCAGCGCGAGCGTCGCGAACAACGTGAAGATGAGTGTCTTGCGCATGGTTCGTCCTCCTTGATCGAACAAGCTCAGTACGTCGGCACATCGGCCAGATCGTGGGCGGGCGGAACAGGGATCGGATCGGTCGCATAGTGACAGAGCGCGACGGCGCCATCCGCATAACGCCGATATGGCGGCGGCTGGCGCGTGCAGCGCTCATCGGCCATCGGGCAGCGCGACACGAACAGGCAGCCGACCGGCGCACCGTAAGGACTCGGCAGTTCGCCATCGAGTGCCTGGTAGTGGGAATACGCGGTCTGCCCCGGAATCGCGGCGAGCAGCGCACGCGTATACGGATGGCGCGGTGCGCCGAAGATGACGCCACGCTCGGCCTGTTCCATCAGCTTGCCGAAGTACATCACCAGCACGCGGTCGCTGATATGGCGGACGACAGCCAGATCGTGCGCAATGAACAGGATCGCGAGGTCATAGCGGCGCTGCAGGTCGCGCAGCAAATTGATGATCTGCGCCTGGATCGAAACGTCGAGCGCCGATACCGACTCATCGCAGATCAGCAGTTTCGGCCGCACGATCAACGCGCGCGCGATCGCGATGCGCTGACATTGGCCACCGGAGAATTCACGCGCATGGCGCACCGCATCACCGGCCGAAAGACCAACCTGCTCCAGCATTTCGAGTACGCGGGCGCGACGCTCTTCGCGGCCCAGCTCGGGATAGAGCGCCTTCAACGGCTCGCCGACAATGCGGCCGATCCGATGCCTGGGATTGAGACTCGCCTGCGGATCCTGAAACACCATCTGGATGTCGCGCCGCAGCGCGCGCCAGCCCTTCTTGTCCAGACTCTTGATTTCGTTCCCACCGAAACGCACCGAACCGGCGGTGATCGGTTGCAGTCCGACCAGGGCGCGTGCCAGCGTCGACTTGCCCGACCCCGACTCGCCGACCACCCCCAGCGTCTCGCCGCGTCGCAGATTGAAGTTCACGTCATCGACGGCACGCAAGCGCGGTGCTGCCTGCCACGGCAGCCAGCGCTTGCCCGGGTACTGAATGCGAAGCTGGCGAACCGCCAGCAGTGGCGGATTGGGGTCTGTATTGCTCAAGAAAATTCTTTAGCGCTGTTTCAAACAAGGTCGGGGCGCGCGAGCTGCCGTTGTGAGCAGGGCCGAGTTCGCGCTTCCAGCGCGCAAGCTGTGCTGAAGCACAGCGAGCACCGCAAGTGCGAAATCGGCCCGCGCAGCAGGCAGATCGCGTGTTATTCCAAAAGTGAGCGGAGCATCCATGCGGTCTTTTCATGCAGCTGCATGCGCTGTGTCAGCAGATCGCAAGTCGGCTCGTCGGCGGACTTGTCGGCGATCGGGAACACGCTGCGCGCCGTCTTTGCGCAAGCTTCATGCGCCTTGACCAGCAGCCGCACCATTTCCATCGCTTCCGGCACGCCATCGGTTTCAGGAATCGACGACAGCGCCGCGTACTGCTTGTAAGTGCCGGGTGCCGGGAAGCCCAGCGCGCGAATACGCTCGGCGACCAGATCAACCGCGGTCGCCGATTCCATGTAGTGCCCCTCGAACATCAGGTGCAGCGTATTGAACATCGGCCCGACAACATTCCAATGGAAATTGTGCGTCTTCAGGTACAGCGTGTATTCGTCAGCGAGCAGTCGTGACAGGCCATCGGCGATGTTCTTGCGGCCGGCCTTGTCGATGCCGATCTCGATCCTGGCGCCCGGCGCGTCCTTGCTCGATTTTTGCTTGCTCATGACTTCTCCATCAGGGTTTGCGTGCCCCAGTCTAATCCGCCGCGCCTGAACGGCGGAAATGATCTTTGGCATCGGCCGCGATTGACGCGCGCTATGGCGACTCAGGCCGACAACAGCTTGTGCTTGCGGTAGTAACTGAAGATGTCGTTGAGATTGCGCTTGGGCTTCCAGCCAAAAGTCTCGCAGAACAGGCTGCCGTCGATGATCACCGGATATTTGAAGTAGTTGATCAGGTATGGCGGAAAGAAACTATTCCAGTTCAGGACACCGCTGATCAGCTTCGGCAATAGCGGCGGGATCGACGGCACCGGCAGCTTGCGACAGCCCGATTGCTCGACGGCGACCTGGTAGGTGACATAGTCATCCGGCGCGACGTTGTAGACACCTGGCTTGTTCTGCTCGAACGCGGCGACCAGCGCATCGGCCATGTCGTCGACGTGCAGGAATTGCATCAATGGCGAGAACCCGAGCAGCACCGGGGCCAGCGACCGTGACAGCAACAGCGACATCGTGTTGCGCACACCCGGGCCGAGCACATTGCAGGGCCGCAGAATCGTGATGTTCAACTCCGGCGCCTTCCACAGGAAGATCTGCGCGAGATTTTCGAGCTCGACCGAGTCGACCAGATCCTGCGTCAGCTCGCTGGCCTTCAGCGGCGCGTCTTCATCAAGCAGCGCCGGATTGAAGGCCGACGCACCGTAGACGAAATAGGTCGAGTGCACGAGCACCTGGCCAACACCATATTTGCGGCACAGTTCGAACAGCTTCTTGCTGCCGAGCACATTGGCATTGTATCGCCGGGTACGATCGTGCTCGTGCGGATAAATGCGGCCGATGTGCAGCACGGCATCGATCTTGTGCTTGCGGAATACATCTTCGAAACCACGCTTGTGGATCTCGACCTTGTACGACGGAATGTCGGCGTCGGTTTCGACCTTGCGGCGGAAGTCGACGGCAACGACATGGTAGCGTCCGTGCAAACGCGCGATCACACGCTTGGCCAGCGAGCCAGCTGCGCCGGTGACGAGTACCGTTTTCTTTTTGTTCTCGCTCATGAGGACCTAAAACACGCTCTTGCGTTCGGCCAAGCCGCGCTCGATCAGCTCGCGGATCTTGTCCTTGACCCATTCGACGCGCGCCGTGACGGCCTCTTCACCGCTGGCGGTCTTGTCGAAACACATGGCCTCACCGAAGTTCAGGTAGACGCGCGCCGGCAATGGCAGCAATGGCGCAAGCGGCACGTACGGCAGGCCGAGCAGTTTGGCGAGCGGCGACAGATTGGCGAGCGACGGCATTGTCTCCTCACAACCGACCACGCCGACCGGCACGATGGTCGCACCCGTCTGCATCGCCATATGCATGAAACCGTTACCGAAGCGCTGCAGTTGATAGCGCTGCCGATACGGCTTGCCCGAACCCCTT
>DATCXY010000432.1:0-2587 GCA_036570585.1 Solimonas sp.
GGCGGATATGGGTGATACCGTCGAGCACCATCACGCGCGCCAGTTGCGCGATCTCCTCGATCGTCAGCACCTGCGACTTCGGCAGCCACTGCGGATGCTCGGGCATGCAGTAGCGACAGCGGAAGTTGCAGCGATCGGTCAGCGAAATCCTCAGCTTGCGCTTGCGGCGTCCATGCTGGTCGATCAGGTTGGAGAGTTGGGTTTCCACGGGTAGACAGTATGCGCGGTAGCAAGGCGGTCCGGCGTATTGAGATTCAGCGGCGGCCCAACCCAGTTGGTAATGACGACCGGCACCGCATCCTGCGCGGCAAGCCAGCGTCCGACCGCATATTGTCCTTGCTCCAGCGCCATCTGCAAAGCTGCGAAGCAGCTGCGATGGAGCAGACACAGCGGATAAACCGGATCGCCATCGACGACAGCGTAGGCCGCGCTGCGGTTCGCCTGCTGCGCCGCGATCAGTAGCTGCGCGACGAGATCGTCAGGCAAACCCGGCATGTCGCACGGTGCCGCGATCAGCCACTCTCGTCCGCTGTGCCGTGCGGCGGCGTGCATGCCCGCGAGCGGGCCACGGAGGTCCGGCCAGACGTCGCGGACCAGCGGCGTGCCGAATTGCGCATAAAGTTCCGCGTTGCGATTGGCACTGATCATGCAGGTCGCCACCTGTGGGCGCAGCGCCTCAAGCACGTGCGCGACCAGCGGCCGGTGGTGCAGCAACATCAAACCCTTGTCAGCCTCCTGCATGCGCAGGCCGCGACCGCCGGCGAGAATGACGCCGTCGAGTTCGCGAGACCCAACGTTGTAGTCACCACTCAAAGCACGTCCTCGGCGAGCGCGCATTCGGTCAGCAGGCCACGGATTTCCGGCAGGCAGGAGCCGCAGTTGCCGCCGGCGCGCAGACAGGCAGTGACTTCTTTCGGCGACTTCAGACCGCGTTCGCGGATCGTCTTGACGATGATGTTGCGGCCGACACGGAAGCACGAGCAGACCAGCGGACCGCCGTCTTCGCTGGCGCCGAGCGACGCACCGGCCAGCAGCGCCAGACGATCGCGCGTGGTCAAGCGTGCGCGCATGAACAGTTCCGACAACCAGCCGCGTGCGGGCAGCATGGTGGGTGGCGCAATGTACAGACAGGCTTGCAAGCGACCGTTCTCGAAGTACGCGGCGTGATAGATACCGCTGGCGTCATCACAATACTCGATCCAGTCCGGGCCGCTGGTGACAACGCCCAGCAGCATGCGCGCCCAGGCGGCGCGATCACCCACCCGGCCGCGGCCGGCAAATTCATAGCGCTGCGCGTTGGTCGACGACACGCGTGCCCACCATGCGACGCCGCGCAGATCGACATTGCCGCGCGTGTAGGCCACGCCCTGCCAGTCGACGCGGAATTCGTCGACGCGCACCGGCGTGTGCTTGAACTCGGGCTCGCCGGACACCGGATCGACGACCGGATTGACCAGCGCACCGACGCGCGCGTCGGACGCGAACTGATCGTTCCAGTGGATCGGCACGAACACCTGGCCGCGGCGCATCTCGCCACTGCCGCGCACGCGCGCAACCAGCGTGCCCCAGTGCGAGGTGACGCGCGCCAGCCCGCCTTCGCGTACGCCGGTCGCGAGCATGTCGGCCGGATGCAGGTCGACATACGGTTCCGGCCGATGCGCGGCTAGCGTCGGCGCCAGACCGGTGCGCGTCATCGTGTGCCATTGATCGCGAATGCGCCCGGTGTTGAGCACGAACGGATATTGCTCGCTGGGCGCATGCGCCGGCGCAAGCGGTGTGGTCGGCACAAACCGCGCACGGCCATCCGGCGTCGGAAAGCGGCCATCGCCAAACAGACGTTCGCTGCCGATGCCGGGCGCCTGCACCGGCCAGCGAATCGGCGTCAGTGCGTGATACGCGTCTAGACCCAAATCGACGAGACCGGCCAGATTGAACACGCGCTCACCGCGATTTTCGAATGCGGACAGCCGCGCGTGCTCGTCAAAAATCTCATGCGGACCAGTGTATTCGAAGCCCTCGACATGACCGAGCCGCTTGCCGACCTCCGCCAGCGCCCACCAATCTGGCCTGGCTTCGCCGGGTGCAGGACGGAACGCGCGCTGGCGAGAGATCACGCGCTCGGAATTGGTGACGGTGCCGTCCTTCTCGCCCCAGGCCAGCGCCGGCAGCAGCAGGTGCGCGAGCTGCGCGGTATCGGTCGACGCGACGACGTCGGAAACCACGACAAAGTCACAGCGACGCAGCGCTTCGCGTACGCGATCGGCATCCGGCAGGCTGACCACCGGATTGGTCGCCATGATCCATAGCGCCTTGATCTTGCCGGCATGCACCGCTTCAAACAGATCGACAGCCTTCAGTCCCGGCTTGCTCGCGATCGTTGGACTGTTCCAGTAGCGCTGCACCAGATCGCGATCGCGCGGACTGCCGATTTCCAGATGTGCCGCCAGGGTATTCGCCAGACCACCGACTTCGCGCCCGCCCATTGCGTTCGGCTGGCCGGTCATCGAGAACGGACCGGCGCCGGGCTTGCCGATGCGGCCGGTATACAGATGGCAGTTGATGATGGCATTGACTTTGTCCGTGCCCT
>DATCXY010000433.1:0-3329 GCA_036570585.1 Solimonas sp.
ACGGTCTCGCTGGCGTCGTCGTCAGCCAGAGCGGAGGCGGCAATCTGCATCGCGTGATGGTCGGCCCGTTCGACAACGACAAGGATGCGCAAAGCGCGCGCCAATGGCTGCACGATGCCGGCTATGCGGCCTTCTGGGTCAAGGGCTGAGTCGCGCCGCCAGAGCCATCAAGAACATCGTCCTCTAGAATGGCGGCTTCTTGCCGCCCCCCGAGCGTTCTTCATGAAAAACCTGCTGTGTTGCTTCGCCGTCTCCCTGTTCCTGATTCCGGGTCTCGCGCTGGCCGCCGCGATTCCGGACCCACCGACGATCGATGCCAAATCGTATGCGTTGATGGATTACGACAGTGGCGAGCTGATCGCGGCGTCGAATCCGGACGAGAAGGTCGCACCGGCCAGCATCACCAAGGTGCTGACCACCTACATCGTGTTCGACGAGATCAAGCAGAAGCGCCTGTCGCCCGACGACAATGTACTGATCAGCGAAAAAGCCTGGCGGCAAGGCATCGACTCCAGCGAATCACGCATGTTCATCCGCGTCGGCACGCAGGTGAAACTGATCGATCTGCTGCGCGGCATCATCATCCAGTCCGGCAACGACGCGACGGTGGCGGTCTCCGAATACGTCGCCGGCAGCGAAACGGCGTTCGCCGATCTGATGAACCAGTACGCCGCGCGCCTGGGCATGAACAACTCGCACTTCGCCGATGCATCGGGCCTGCCCGATCCGAATCACTACACGACGGCGCGCGACCTGACGATCCTCGCGCGCGCGCTGATTCACGATTTCCCGGACTGGTACAAGATTTTTGCCGAGCGCGATTTCACCTACAACCAGATCCACCAGCCGAACCGCAACGGTCTGCTCGAAAAGGATCCCAGCGTCGACGGCATCAAGACCGGCCACACCTCGGAAGCCGGCTACTGCCTGCTGACATCGGCGGTACGCGACGGCCGCCGCCTGATCTCGGCGGTGATGGGCACCAAAAGCTGGGCAGCGCGCGAGCAATCCAGCCTGGAGCTGCTGAACTACGGCTTCCGTTTCTTCGACACCACCTCGCTGTTCGGCCCGGGCAAACCGGCGCAGACCGCGCGCGTCTACAAGGGCAAGCTCGACAGCATCGCGGTGGGCACGCTGGAGCCGGTCGCACTCGCACTGCCGCGCGGCAGTGCCGACAAGCTGCAGGTCAGCGCGCAGATCAATTCACCGATCATCGCCCCGCTGACCAAGGGCCAGACGCTGGGCACGGCGACGATCTCGCTCGATGGTAAGGCGCTGAAGACCGTGCCGCTGGTCGCCCTGGACGACGTGCCGCTCGGCGGCTTCTTCCATCGCCTGATCGACACCATCCGCCTCTGGCTGGGCTGGTAGGGCACACCCACGCAATGCCGGCGTCTTCGACACAGGCCTCGATGACGCCGGTCATTCGCCGGCTCGGGCGGGTGGACTACGAAACCACTGTTGCGCGGATGCGCGCATTCACCGATGCGCGCAACGCCGACACCACCGATGAACTCTGGCTGCTCGAACATCCGCCGGTCTTCACGCAGGGCCAGGCCGGCAAGGCCGAACACCTGCTGGCGCCAGGCGACATCCCGGTCGTGCAGGCCGATCGCGGCGGCCAGGTCACGTATCACGGCCCCGGCCAGCTGGTGGTGTATTTTCTGATCGACTTGCATCGCCGCGGCTTCGGCATCCGTTCGCTGGTGACGCGCATCGAACAGAGCATGATCGGCATGCTCGACGCGTCCGGCATTGCGGCGTACGCCGACCCGGCCGCACCCGGCGTCTATGTCGATGATGCGAGCGGCACGCGCATGAAGATCGGCTCACTCGGCCTGCGCGTGCGCAAGGGCTGCACGTACCACGGCCTGGCACTCAACGTGGCGATGGATCTGGAACCGTTCTCGCGCATCAATCCCTGCGGCTACCAGAACCTGCGGATGACGCAGACCTCGACGCTCGGCGGTGCGCAAGATGTCGCAAGCGCCGGCGATGCACTCCTGATACAACTGCTGCGGCAACTCGAACCGGCAATCTGACGGCATCCGCGCGGGCGCGCGCGCCGTATGGGACGCAGGCTTGATGATCAGCCGAGCGTTCAGAAAGCGTAAGGTACAATCGCGGAGCTGTCCGGTTGAATATAAATCCTCTCCAGACCACTGGCTCATCCATGACCGAAGCCCGCACGACGTCCGCGCCCGCCGCCGACAGCGCCACGCTGGTACGCGTGCGTGGCCTGCATTTCAGTCAGGGCAAGCGCAAGATCTACGACGGGATCGACGTCGACATCGCGCGCGGCAAGATCACCGCCATCATGGGCCCATCCGGCACCGGCAAGACCACGCTGCTGCGCATCATCGGCGGGCAGTGGCGACCGAGCGCGGGCGCCGTCGAGTTCGACGGCCATAACGTCCACAAGCAGCGTCAGCGTGGACTGTACGCAATGCGCAAGCGCATGAGCCTGTTGTTCCAGAATGGCGCGCTGTTGACCGATCTGTCGGTATTCGAGAACGTCGCGTTCCCGCTGCGCGAACACACGAAGTTGCCGGAAGCGGCGATCCGCGACATCGTGCTGATGAAGCTCGAAGCGGTCGGCCTGCGCGGTGCACGCGATCTGTATCCGGAAGAGCTGTCCGGCGGCATGTCGCGTCGCGTCGCGCTGGCGCGCGCGATCGCGCTTGATCCGGAAATGGTCATGTACGACGAGCCGTTCACCGGCCAGGACCCGATCAGCATGGGCGTGCTGATGCGCCTGATCCAGTCACTGAACCGCTCGCTCGGCATCACCTCGGTAATCGTCTCGCATGATGTCGAGGAAGTGCTGTCGATCGCCGACTTCGCGTACGTGATTTCCAACGGTCAGGTACTCGCACGCGGTACGCCGGACGAGATCCGCTCATCGCCGTCCGAATACGTGCAGCAGTTCCTGCAGGGCCGGCCCGACGGCCCGGTGGCGTTCCACTTCAAGGCCAAATCACTCGCCGACGATCTGAGGGAACACGCATGAGAGGCGGCATCTTCAGCGTGCTGTCGGACTTCTTGTTCGGCCTCGGTCGCGCGCAGTTCTTCCTGTTCAGCGTGCTGCGTGCGGTGCCCGCAGCACTGATGCGACCGCGCGCGATCATTCGCCAGCTGTACATGATCGGCGTGCTGTCGCTGATCATCATCGTCATCTCCGGCATGTTCATCGGCATGGTGCTGTCGCTGCAGGGCTATCACACGCTGGTGCGCTTCGGCGCCGCCAGTTCGCTCGGCGTGCTGGTCGCGCTGTCGATCGTCCGCGAGCTGGGGCCGGTGGTGACGGGACTGCTGTTCGCCGGCCGCGC
>DATCXY010000434.1:0-1826 GCA_036570585.1 Solimonas sp.
CTCGATTTCGTAGGCGGTAACGAAGGGCCAAGCTTCCATGCCGGGCAGCTTGCCGCGCAGCACCTTGTAGCGGCGCGCACTGCGAACGGCATCAATCGCCTTGAACGCCGGCAGATGGACGTCGTCGTACCAGCGCTGGTACGCCGCTTCGTCGCCTTCGCCGTCGGTCGGTCCGTTCAGGGCCAGCATCAGATAACGCGCCATCTGTTACTCCCGCGGTGCATTTGGTCATTCACCTTAGAATCTATTGTGGAGAAATAAAATTCGCAAATACGAATTCTGCTATAACGAATTCCATCTTCCCAGGCCGAGCCGTCGAGCGGACAGGCGTGGGGCTTTCCGGCATGATTGCCTGCTTTCCGTCCTGAATCCGCAGCCCATGGCACGCACTTCGCCCGGCGTTCAACGCATCGTGTCGATCCTCAATTTCTTTGCGGATCACCCCGAGCAGAGCTTCACGCTCACGGATCTGGTGCGCGCGCTGAAACTGAGCCGCGCGACCTGCCATGCGCTGCTGACGGGCCTGGTCGAAGCCGGTTATCTGTATCGCAGCCACGACAAGAGCTATGTGCTCGGGCCGACCCTGGCCGCGATCGGCCGCATCGCCGATCAGCACTCATCGCCGCTGCAGATCGCGCAGCCGGAAATGCGTGCGCTCGCCGACGAGTTCGACGCGGTCTGCTCGGCATTTTTCCGCGACCGCGACGTGGTCGTCGTGCGCGCGCGTGCCGCGTCGGTGTCGCAGCTCGGCTGGTCGATTCCGCAGGGGGCGCGCATGCAGTTGCGTGCGCCGTTCGGCGCGGTGTTCTATGCGTGGTCGCCACAAGCCGAGGCCGAGGACTGGCTCGATCAGCTGCAGCCGGCACCGACCGCCGAGCAGCGCGCGACGATGGGGGCCGGCATGGCGTTCATGCGCGAACACGGCTTCTCGTTCGGCGTCAGCAATCCGGGCATCTCGGATTACCCCTCGGGCGTGTCGATCCTCAACAGCGATCGCAACGACTACCCGATCACCTTGTCGTCGGCGATCGAGCCGGACAACCAATACCGGCTCGCCTACGTCGTGGCACCGGTGTTCGACGCCAGTCAGCACGTCGCGTTCGTGCTCGGACTGGCGGGCGTCCATCGCCAGTTGAGTGGCGCGCAGGTCAGCCAGATGGGCAAGCGGCTGCGCGCCGCATGCGAACGCATTACCGGCTTCATCGCCGGCCAGCGCCCGCGCTGACGATCGGAGATTTCCTGTACAGCGAACGATTTCAAGAAATTCGCTATTTGGAATTTAATGGCGATATTGAGAATTTAATACCGCTCGTCTAAGGTGTCGGTGCCAACACGCCGGAAGGCGGAGGAGAACCGATGGCTCTCGACAACATCACGCCCGCGCCGGCGTCCACCGCGGTCGGCGGCATCACGCGCCGGTCGGTCGTCGACGCCGACGCGCATCTCGATCCACCGCACGAGATGTGGAAGGACTATCTGCCGGAACATCTGCGCGCGCTCGCGCCGTATATCGAGGAAGGCGAGGAGCACGACTGGATCGTGTTCGAAGGCGAGCGCCGGCCGATGAAGATGATCAACAACCAGGCCGGCCGCCAGGGCAAGGACTTCAAGATGTCCGGCAAGCGCTCGCAGATGCGCGCCGCCTGGTTGCCGGAACAGCGACTCGCCGACATGAATACCGACGGCATCGACGCGGCGGTGATGTTCGGCGGCGGTCCGCTCGGCACCGCCAACAGCGAGCTCTACATCGCGAGCTTCGAGGCTTACAACCGCTGGCTCTGGGATTTCTGCGGCGCCGACCGCAAGCGCCTGGTCGGCGTCGCGTA
>DATCXY010000435.1:0-2210 GCA_036570585.1 Solimonas sp.
ATCGCCGAGATACGCGCTGATGCGCTCGAACAGCAGATGTTTCTGGCGATCGTTCGCCACCTCCACCGCGGTCAGCACCTGCAGACTCTGCCCGTGTTCGTGGCCAGTCTGCACCAGCGCCTTGACATCCTTCGGGAAACACGAGCCGCCATAGCCACAACCCGCGTAGAGAAACTGGAAGCCGATGCGCGGATCGGAGCCGATGCCGCGCCGCACGCTTTCGATATCCGCACCGACTTTTTCGGCCAGCAGCGCCAGCTCGTTCATGAAGCTGATGCGGGTCGCGAGCATGGCGTTGGCCGCATATTTGGTGAGCTCGGCGGACTCGACGTCCATCGCCATTACGCGATCGTGATTGCGGTTGAACGGCGCATAGAGCGCGCGCATCCGCTCCAGCGGCCGTGGGCCGTCGGTGCCGACAATGATGCGATCCGGCCGCATGAAGTCTTCGACGGCGGCGCCTTCCTTGAGGAATTCCGGATTCGAGACGACGTCGAACGGCACCTCTGCACCACGCTTGGTCAGGCTAGCCTGCAGCGCTTCGCGGACCTTGGCGGAGGTTCCGACCGGCACCGTCGACTTGGTGCAGACCACGCGATAGTCATTCATGTGCGCGCCGATCGTGCGCGCCACGGCCAATACATATTGAAGATCGGCCGAACCATCTTCCTGCGGCGGCGTACCGACGGCGATGAAGATGATCTCGCCGTGCGCGACGCCGGCTGGTGCGTCTGTCGTGAAATCGAGGCGGCCAGCGCCGGCGTTGCGCACCAGCAGCGCTTCGATTCCCGGCTCATAAAAGGGGCAACGCCCCGCTTTCAAGGTCGCGATCTTGTTCTGATCCACGTCGACGCAGACCACGTGATTACCGACGTCGGCCAGACAGGCCGCGGTGACCAAGCCGACATAGCCTGACCCAAAAACTGTGACGTTCATGAAAATCCAAAGATGATGGAAGCGAAGCGGCGGCAAGTGTAACGGAGCGCGGAGCGCGTCCGCGTCTGCGGGGGCCTCTCTTGTAGGAGCGCGCCTTGCGCGCGACCTGTTGTGGATCCGGACGTCGTAGAAACCCGTGGTCGCGCGCAAGGCGCGCTCCGACAACAGGTGGCATTGGCCGCATGGGTGCGACAGCCACGTTGTGCTAGCCTTTGCGCCCCCAAATTTTCGAACCCGGATGACCGTCATGGCGAGCTACAAAGCGCCCCTGCAGGAAATCAATTTCGTTCTGAATCAGGTGCTCGATGCCGGCAAGCTGGCTGCGTTGCCGGGCTATGAGGACGCGTCTCCGGAGACGCTGACAGGGTTGATCGACGAAGCCGCCAAGCTGATTGAAAACGAACTGGCGCCGCTCAACGCCAGCTCCGACGCGCAGGGCTGCGTCTACAAGGACAACACGGTCAAGGTGCCGGATGGCTTTCCGGATTTCTGGAAGGCGTATGCCGAGGCCGGCTGGATCGGCATCATGCAGAAGCCCGAATACGGCGGCGCCGGCCTGCCCTACACGCTTGGCAAGGTCATCGAAGAACTGTTGTGCTCGGCGAACGTCGCGTTCGCGCTGTATCCGGGCCTGACGCAGGGCTGCTTCGAGGCGATCGCCGCCAATGGCACGGATGAGCAGAAGAACACCTATCTGCCGAAGCTCGCGACCGGCGAGTGGAGCGGCACGATGTGCATGACCGAGCCGCAGGCGGGCTCCGATCTGGCCGCGGTCAAGACCAAGGCGCATCCGCAGGACGATGGTTCGTTCCTGCTCGAAGGCAGCAAGATCTTCATCACGTCCGGCGAGCACGAGATGGCCGGCAACATCATTCACTTCACGCTCGCGCGTCTGCCCGACTCGCCGCCCGGCATCAAGGGGCTGTCGACCTTCGTGGTGCCGAAGTACCTCGTCAACGCCGATGGTTCGATCGGCGAGCGCAACCCGGTCAAGTGCGTGTCGATCGAACACAAGATGGGCATCAATGGCTCGTGCACCTGCACGATGTCGTTCGAAAACGCGCGTGGCTGGATGATCGGCAAGCCGAACACCGGCATCCAGAACATGTTCGTGATGATGAATCTGGCGCGCATCATGGTCGGCTATCAGGGCCTCGGCCAGTGCGAACTGGCGACCCAGAATGCGATCCGCTACGCGCTCGATCGCAAGCAGGGCAAGGCGTTCAACGGCGGCGACGTGATCGCCAATCACCCGGACGTCCGCCGCATGCTGC